>JAEMRP010000086.1:2601-4723 GCA_016463265.1 Microbacteriaceae bacterium
GGTAAGCCGAGTGAGTCATTGATGGTCGCACCCCACACCTGCGATCGATACGAACGAACGACCTGTTCTTCCGCGTTGTTCGGAACTTTGCGCTTGATGATTTTCATGCCCTCTCGAACCACAGCCTGCAGGTCGGTCGCGCCGATCTTGCCCAAGGTTTCCCATCCGGTTTGAGGAGGGAGCGGGATTTTCCAGCGCACGGATGGTGCTTCCATCGGCATTGTCACAACAAAACCCGTTTCGGATTCTTCCGCGTTCTCAAATCGAGCCCGGAGCGAATCGATGGGGACAACGATGTCGAACTTTGCCTCGAGGGCAAGCTCCGCACCGCGCATGCCCAAAACGGTCGGCGTGGTGTCGTTGAGTCCCCGCGGCGCGAGAACCTGCACCCAGACCACAACGAGGTTTCCCTTCGCGACCAATCGGACCGCGGAATTATCGACGAGCCCCGACCGATCGATGAACGTCGCGAGGTCGCTGATCGGCTCACGGGACGTGAACGTCAGAGAAATGCTGGTGGAGACCGCCATTAGTCGCGCGTCAACTTCCGATAGGTCGAACGGTGTGGTTTGGCCGCATCGGCACCAAGGCGCTCCACCTTGTTCGTTTCATAGGCCTCAAAGTTGCCTTCGAACCAATACCAGTTCGACGGGTCATCTGCGGTTCCCTCGTAGGAAAGGATGTGTGTGGCGATGCGATCGAGGAACCAGCGATCGTGGGTGATGACCACCGCGCATCCGGGGAATTCGAGAAGGGCGTTCTCGAGAGACGACAGCGTTTCGACATCAAGGTCGTTGGTCGGTTCGTCGAGGAGGAGGAGGTTTCCGCCCTGCTTGAGTGTCAACGCGAGGTTGAGGCGGTTGCGTTCTCCGCCCGAGAGAATTCCCGCTTTTTTCTGCTGATCGGGGCCCTTGAAACCGAAAGTCGAAACGTAGGCGCGCGACGGAATCTCGACGTTTCCGACCTGGATGACGTCGAGGCCTTCGGACACGACCTCCCAAACGTTCTTGTTCGGATCGATTCCCGTGCGGGACTGGTCGACATACGACAGTTTGACGGTTTCACCGACCTTGAGCGACCCGGAATCGAGCGGCTCGAGCCCGACGATGGTCTTGAACAAGGTCGTCTTGCCCACACCGTTCGGGCCAATGATTCCGACGATTCCGTTTCGTGGGAGCGAGAACGACAAGTTGCCGATCAGCACACGATCGCCAAATCCCTTGGTGACTTTTTCTGCCTCGAGGACCACGGCACCAAGCCGCGGGCCCGGCGGGATCTGAAGTTCTTCGAAGTCGAGTCGCTTGGTGCGCTCGGCTTCCGTCGCCATCTCTTCGTAACGCGCCAGACGAGCTTTGGATTTCACCTGACGGCCCTTGGCATTCGAACGAACCCAGTCGAGTTCCTCGGCGAGGCGCTTCGCGAGCTTGACGTCTTTTTTCCCTTGCACCTCGAGTCGTTCCGACTTCTTTTCGAGATACGTCGAATAGTTGCCCTCGTAGGGATAAAGCCGCCCGCGGTCGACTTCGGCGATCCACTGCGCAACGTGGTCGAGGAAGTACCGGTCGTGAGTGATCGCGATGACGGCGCCGGGGTATTTGGCGAGGTGCTGTTCGAGCCACAAGACGCTCTCGGCATCGAGGTGGTTGGTTGGCTCGTCGAGAAGAAGAAGGTCAGGCTTTTCGAGCAACAATTTACACAGCGCGACGCGTCGCTTTTCACCACCCGACAAGACTCCGATTTCGGAATCCGACGGCGGGCACCGAAGCGCATCCATTGCCTGCTCGAGTTGCGAATCAAGGTCCCATGCGTCGGCATGGTCGATGGCTTCTTGGAGTTCACCCATCTCGGCAAGGAGCGAATCGAAATCCGCGTCCGGTTCGCCCATGAGGAGTGAAATCGCGCTGAATCGCTCGAGTTTGTCGTACATGCCACGAACCCCGTCTTGCACGTTCTCGAGTACCGAGCGCGTTTCGTCGAGTTCGGGCTCTTGCATCAGAATTCCGACGGAATAACCGGGTGACAACTGCGCTTCGCCATTCGACGGCGTGTCAAGACCCGCCATAATCTTGATGATTGTGGACTTTCCCGCACCGTTCGGGCCCACCATGCCGATCTTGGCGCC
>JAEMRP010000087.1 GCA_016463265.1 Microbacteriaceae bacterium
CCAATGGTGTTAGCGTTCGAGTGATTGCATCGGACCTCTCGGTTCCCGGTGCTGCAAAAAAACTCGCGACCGCGGTTGGAAAGACGCCCATCGACGTGCTCGTCAACAATTCGGGGTGGGGGCACATTGGCGCCTTCGCTGCCGAGGATCTCGACGCTATGGCCGACGAGATCAACGTCAACATTGTGTCCCTGACACAGCTGACCAGGCTTTTCGTGGCTCCGATGATCGAACGCGGCCGTGGGACCATCATCAATATCGCGTCTACGGCCGCCTACCAACCCGTGCCCAACATGACGGTTTATGCGGCGACGAAAGCGTACGTGCTGTCGTTCACGGAGGGACTCTGGGGCGAATTGGAGGGAACCGGTGTAACGGCGCTTGCCGTCTCACCGGGCGGCACGGCGACCGAGTTCTTTGATGTAGCCGGAGGTCGATCGATGGGGAGTGCTCTTATGACTCCGAACCAAGTAGTAGCCACTGCAATGTCGGCCCTCGACGCCAAGTCCCCCGCCCCCAGCGTCATCGTCGGCGCGGCAAACCGGGTCATGGCATTGGCGGGACGATTTGTTCCCCGCCGACTGCTGATTTCCGTCGCGAAGACACTAATGAAGTCGGAATCATCGCGCGCCTAAACTCTTGCTCGGCCGAATCACCGTTCACCGTCTGTTTACCTCAGTAAGTCATCATTGGGTGCGACATCCGTCGCGCCTGACGCCATTTGGAAACGGAATCATGCTCACCGACACCCCACGCCAACTCACTGTCATTCGTGATCGGAGCGACAAGGTCTTTCGCGGAGTCATTCGCGCGGGAGGGTCGACCGTGCTCGTTATCATGGTGTTGGTCGGATCCTTCCTCGCCTTCCGCGCGTCGCAGGCACTCAATAAGGCGGGGTGGAGCTTCTTCACCGAACAAGCGTGGGAACCCGACGCCGGCAAGTTCGGAATCGCGGCGGTCATTGTCGGCACGATTCTCATCGCCACCGTCGCGATCGTTGTGACCCTGCCGCTGTCGCTGGGCACTGCACTGTTCATCACCGAGTATGCCCCGCGGAAGCTGCGCAGTTTCCTCGTGTCGATTGTCGATCTCATGGCCGCGATCCCGTCCGTGGTCTTCGGGCTGTGGGGCTTCTTTTTCCTCCAGCAATCGATTGTTCCCGTCTCGCGCTGGATTTCGCAGTATTTCGGCTGGATTCCCGGTCTTGGAGTTACCGGGGTTGACCCGACCGATCCACTCGCGACAACGACTGTCTACACGTCATCGACATTCATCGCCGGCATTGTTGTCGGCATCATGGTCACCCCCATCGTCACCTCGATTATGCGCGAGGTCTTCTCGCAGACTCCCGTCGGAGAACGTGAGGGCGCTCTTGCCCTCGGCGCCACTCGCTGGGCCATGATTCGCAACGTAGTTCTTCCCTTCGGTCAGGGTGGAATCATCGGTGGAACAATGCTTGGCCTCGGTCGTGCTCTCGGCGAGACGATCGCGGTGTACATGATCATTTCGCCCGTGTTCTTCATCCAGCCGAACATTCTGCAGAATGGCGCCTCATCCGTCGCCGCTCTTATCGCGCTTCGCTACGGTGAGTCGACCGAGATGGGACTTTCAGCGCTGATGGCCGCTGGGCTCGCGCTCTTTACGATGACGTTGATTGTCAACTTCGGGGCGTCGATTGTCGTCTCGCGATCGCGATCGGGGGCGGCGTCCTAATGGCGACGACAACGAAGACCGCAGCTATTCAACCGTTTGCCGAAGTCTCATCGAGGCGCTCTCGAAGGTCATCGATGGGAATCAGTAACGAACCAAAGCGAACGCTGGGTGGTATTCGCGTCGGTGACCTGTTGTCGATTCTCGGGGCGGCGGTTGCCGCGTTCTCGCTGACCATTGTTCTCACCACCCAAGTCGCTCCCATCACAGGGGGAATCGCGTTCTTCGTGCTGTGGTACCTCCTCTTCGTGGGGTTTTACGCTCTCCTCGTGTCAATCGACGACTCCAAGACCTTTGTCATTGACCGGGTTGTGGCGGTCTTGGTCACCAGCCTCGGTGTCCTGCTGTTTTCAATCCTCATCTTTGTCATCGTGTTCGTGATCGCACGCGGGGCAGAGGCCCTGCCGTACCTCAGCTTCTACACCGAAGACATGGGGTTTGCGGGGCCGCTTGACCCCATCAGCGTCGGTGGTGTGGGGCACGCCATCGCTGGATCGCTCATCCAGATCTCGATTGCGCTGGCAATCACAATCCCGCTCGGAATCGCCGCCGCCGTGTATTTGAACGAAATCCCCGGCCGGTTCTCGCGTTTTGTTCGCACCATCGTCGAAGCGATGACGGCTCTTCCTTCGATTGTTGCGGGCTTGTTTATTTTCGCCACGGCAATTCTCATGTTTGGGCTTCCAAAGTCAGGTCTCGCAGCGTCGCTCGCGATTAGCGTCATGATGCTTCCCATTATGATCCGCTCGGCCGATGTCGTTTTGCGACTCGTCCCGCAGACTCTCAAAGAGGCATCGATTGGCCTTGGTGCCTCACAGTGGAAGACGGTCTGGAACGTCGTTCTTCCTACCTCACGGTCGGGGCTCACAACGTCCATCATTCTCGCCACAGCGCGTGGAATTGGCGAGACGTCGCCCGTTTTGCTCACGTCGGGATTCACCGCCGAGCTCAATGTCAACCCACTCGAGTCACCCATGGTGTCTCTGCCCCTCGCGATTTTCCAGTTCGTCAAGTCACCCGAGCCGACCATGATTGCTCGTGGTTTTGGCACCGCTGCAGTTCTCATGCTTCTCGTCCTCACCCTTTTTGTCATCGCCCGAATCATCGGTGGCATGACTCCAGAGAAGTCGTCACGTGCCCGACGGCGCCGCGCTGAGTTCTTTGGATGGTTTGCCACCATTACTCGTAAAGTAACCTCGCCGATTCGTCGGCGCATCACCAACGTGGAGGAACCATCGTGAACATTCGTCGCACATTCGTCAAGTCGGCTCGAGCCTCGTTAGCGTTGCTCCTGACGGCAGTTATTGTGTCGGGCGGGTCGACTGCCGCCCTCGCGGCGGACTACGTGCCGATTTCGGGCGCTGGTTCTTCCTGGAGCGCCAACGCCATCGACCAATGGCGTCGAAACGTCAAGCAATACGGGATGAGCGTGAACTACGCCTCGACCGGTTCGGTCGATGGCCGAAACCAGTTCAAGGGTGGAACAGTCGATTACGGTGTTTCCGAAACGCCCTACGGACTGACTGACAACGGTGTCGTCGACGCACTTCCGACGCGACCGTTTGTGTACATCCCTATCGTTGCCGGTGGAACAGCGTTCATGTACAACCTCACTTCGGGTGGAAATCGCATTACGAACCTGCGACTGTCAGGTGACGTCGTTACCAAGATGTTCACCGGCGTCATCACGAAGTGGAACGACGCGCTCATTGCTGCGGACAACCCCGGACTGACGCTCCCAGACCGCGCCGTAGTTCCCGTCGTTCGTTCGGACGGGTCGGGTTCAACCGCACAGTTCACGCTGTGGATGGCAACCAAGTACAACTCGTTGTGGGAAAGCTACTGTGACAAGGTCGGACGAAACGAGTGTGGCCAGACCTCCTTCTTCCCCACGTCGTCGGGAATGGTAGCACAGCCCAACTCTCAGGGGGTTTCCGGGTACGTCGCCCAAACAGCGAATGAAGGAACAATCACCTATGTCGAATACTCTTATGCTCTCAAGACTGGATTCCCTGTCGCCAAGGTCCTCAACGATGCAAACTACTACGTTGAACCGACAGCGTCCAACGTCGCGGTTGGGCTTCTCGGCGCGGTAATCAACCAAGACGAAACATCGTCGATGTACCTCACACAGGAACTGAGTGGGGTTTACAACAGTAAGGACCCTCGCGCCTACCCTCTCTCGTCGTATTCGTACATGATCGCGCCGACGACTGAGCAGGCCTCGTTCACCGCGACCAAAGGCGCAACCCTGTCAGCGTTCGCGAATTACTTTTTGTGCGAGGGCCAACAACAGGCTGAAGTACTCGGCTATTCGCCGCTTCCCGTTAACCTGGTCAAGGTTGGACTTGAACAAGTCACCAAAATTCCCGGCGCCGACACCGCCACAATCAACATCGCTCAGTGCAACAACCCGACGTTCTCGTCTTCGGGCGAAAACACGCTCGCGAAGAACGCCCCGATGCCCGACCCATGCGACCAAAAGGGCGTCGAGCAATGTACCGAGGGAACCGGTGGTGCGTCCACAACGTCAACTGGTGGAACGACGGGGACCGTTACCACCGCTGGTGCGCTGGGCGAAACCACCGCTGGTGCGCTGGGCGGAACCATGGGAACTGGTCCGACTCAGTGCGATGTCGACACCGGAATCTGTTCCAGCGTGAAGGCCGTCCCGGTAGCAACGACGTCAACAGGATGGGCCGCAACCAACTGGGTTATTCTCAGCGTCATCGTCATTCTCGTTCTCGTTGTCGTCGTCCCGCCTGTGATGGTGACCTACGCCGCTCGAAAGGTTCGCTCGTCATGATCAAACGCGGACAGTCCCAGCGCTCGCGATTCCTCGCGATGCTCCTCCTTGCTGACCTGGGTCTTGGAGTTTTCTTCGGGGGTCTTGCCGTCACGTCGGCCAATGCAACGGAAGGCGACGACAC
>JAEMRP010000088.1 GCA_016463265.1 Microbacteriaceae bacterium
GGTCTGCAGTTCGCGTACTTCCCGCCAATCATCGAGGGTTCGCTCTCGGGAATCGCAGGAGGAGTCGACCTCAGCCTCATCGTGGCCATCGTCTCGGCCGCCGTGTTGTACGTCGGTGCGTTGATTCTCTTCCCCGAACCCGACTATGTGTTCGGACCGAAGGGTCCCCGCATCGGTCGTTCGGTCAAGTCGACCATTCCGCCCGTCCGTTAGAAAGCTGCAATGACTGGTCCCGTCCCCCGCGATAACGCGGGAAACAAGGTCGGACAGGTCGATGCGACGGTGGTGCCCCGGTTCGCCGGGGCACCTACCTTCGCTCGGCTTCCCCGCCGCGATGAAGTATCCCGAGCCGATATTGCGGTGGTCGGGATTCCGTTTGATGCGGGCGTGAGCTATCGACCCGGCGCGCGTTTTGGGCCGGGGCACATTCGCGAATCGTCGCGCCTTTTACGCCCGTACAACCCCGCGCAGGACGCGATGCCGTTTGCGCTCGCGCAAGTCGTCGACGCCGGTGACCTCGGTGTCAATCCCTTCGATATCGCGCAGGCGATTGGCCAGATCGAAGCGGGCATGGACGAGCTCACCGCGGACGGGACCAAGGTCGTGACCCTTGGCGGTGACCACACCATTGCTTACCCGATTCTCAAGTCCCTGCACAAAAAACACGGGCCGATCGCCGTGATTCACTTCGATGCCCACCTCGACACGTGGGACACCTACTTCGGGGCACCACTGACCCACGGCACGCCGTTCCGTCGCGCGAGCGAGGACGGCTTCCTAGACCTGACGGGTTGCCTACATGTTGGGATCCGCGGTCCCCTATATTCCGACACCGACCTTGCCGACGACTCGGCACTCGGTTTCCAGGTGTTGCGCGCGACGGACGCGGACGACCTCGGAATTGACGAGATGATTGCGCGGATGCTGGCTCGGGTCGGAGACCGACCGGTGTACGTTTCGATTGATGTCGACGTGATGGACCCAGCGTTCACGCCCGGAACGGGAACGCCGGAAGCCGGGGGACTGTCTAGTCGAGAAATGCTGAGGCTGGTTCGCGCGCTCGACGGTGTCAACTTGGTCGGCGCAGACATCGTCGAGGTTGCCCCGGCTTACGATCACGCAGAGATCACGGGTATCGCCGCTGCGCACCTCGCCTATGAATTGATTACGGTTCTGGCACGGAGAATCGCGTGAGCGCGGTCGACGAAGTCCTGGCCGCCGCGGCAAAGATTGTCGACGACTTCGGGAACCATCGAACGGCCGACTATTTTTTCGGATTTGCAGCCAATGCGACCTTTATGTTTTACACGCACACCGAACGCCTCAACTCGCGGGCCGAGTACGAGGCGCTGTGGACATCGTGGGAAAAGGACGACGGATTTCGTGTTCACGGGTGCCGATCGCGCGACCAGCGGGTGCAGGTGCTCGGTGATTCGTCGGCCGTGTTTACCCATTACGTCGAGAGCGACGTCGAATTCGGTGGTGAGGTGTCGACCATCACGGAACGCGAAACCATCGTGTTCGAGCGCCAGAACAGCGCGTGGATCGCGGTTCACGAGCACCTTTCGTCCGACAACGCGGTTTAGCGTCGTTTGTTACGGCGTTGACGTAACACAACTACCGCGATTGAGACCCCGTTTGTAGTGTCGAAACACGACCTCACTAAACAGGAGACCTTCATGGCACGCATTTATTCGGACATCACCGAAGCATTTGGAAACACCCCACTCGTCAGGCTCAACCGCGTGACGGACGGATCAGAAGCAATCGTTCTGGCCAAACTTGAGTTCTACAACCCGACGTCGAGTGTCAAGGACCGACTCGGGGTCGCCATCGTGGATGCCGCCGAGGCGTCCGGCGAACTCAAGCCGGGCGGAACAATCGTTGAGGCGACCAGTGGAAACACGGGGATTGCCCTCGCGATGGTTGGCGCCGCACGCGGCTACAAGGTCGTTCTGACGATGCCGGAATCGATGTCGATTGAACGCCGCGCGCTGCTTAGAGGATTTGGCGCGGAACTTGTCCTGACGGCCGCTCCTGAAGGCATGAAGGGCGCGGTTTCTCGTGCCGAAGAAATCGCCGCGGAGCGCCCCGGCGCTGTGCTCGCGCGTCAGTTTGAAAATGAAGCGAACCCCGAGATTCACCGAAAGACAACCGCAGTCGAGATTTGGAACGACACCGACGGCGCCGTGGATATTTTTGTTGCCGGCGTCGGGACGGGTGGAACCATCACGGGAACCGGTCAGGTGCTTAAGCAAAAGAAGCCGAGCGTTAGGGTGGTCGCAGTTGAGCCGATTGACTCACCAATCCTCAACGGCGGCGCACCCGGCCCCCACAAGATTCAGGGAATCGGTGCGAACTTCGTTCCCGCTGTTCTCGATCGCGACGTGTATGACGAGGTAATCGACGTGTCGATCACCGATTCGGTCGACACCGCTCGTCGTCTCGCTCGCGAAGAGGGCATCATGGCGGGAATCTCGTCCGGTGCGACCGCCTGGGCGGCTCTCGAGCTGGCCAAGCGTCCCGAGAACAAGGGCAAGACCATCGTTGTTATCCTCGCTTCCTACGGAGAGCGATATCTGTCGACCGTGCTGTTTGAGGGTATTCTCGACTAGGTGACCCCTCTCCGACGAATTCGCGAAGACCTCGCGATGGCGTTGGACCGAGACCCGGCGACGCGCACGCGCACCGAGGCATTTTGGGTGCTGTCCGGGCTGCACGCCGTCTGGTGGTACCGGCTGACGCACATGCTGTGGGGTTGGCGCTGGAAGTTTGTCGCCCGCCTCGTCTCGCAGATTGTGCGGTGGTGGACACTCATCGAGATTCACCCCGGGGCCACGATTGGTCGCCGCTTGTTCATCGACCACGGTGCCGGTGTCGTCATCGGCGAAACCGCTGTCGTCGGCGACGATTGCACGTTTTATCACGGCGTCACGCTCGGTGGGCAGGGTGACGTCAAGGACGGACGCCGCCATCCCACCGTGGGTAGCCGTGTCGCAATCGGTGCAGGGGCAATAGTTCTGGGTCCCATCACCGTCGGTGACAACGCAATGATTGGTGCGGGTGCCGTCGTGCTCAAGGACGTCCCAGCGAACCGAACCGCGGTGGGTGTGCCTGCCCAACTACTTCCCAAGTCCCCACGACAGTCACGGGCATGATCAAATTCATCACGCGCGTGTTGTTCCCGCCGCTCATTCGCGTGCTGTTCGCCGCGCGGATCATCGGGCGTGGGAATATGCCCGGTAAGGGTGGCGTGATCCTCGCGAGCAACCATCTGTCGTTTTTTGATTCCGTCATCATCACACTCTTGTCCCGGCGACCAGTGTCCTTCCTTGCGAAAGCCGAGTATTTCACGGGCAAAGGATTGAAAGGTTGGCTTTCCAAGAAATTCTTCGAGTCAATCGACGCAATTCCGGTAAACCGTGGTTCCGCCTCGGCCGCTCAGGATGCCCTCGATTCCGGCCTTGCGCGACTCGTCGACGGGGAATCATTCGCGATGTATCCGGAAGGGACACGCTCGCTCGACGGGCGCTTGTACCGAGGAAAGACTGGTGTTGCGTGGCTCGCACTGACCGCTAACGTTCCGGTCGTCCCGGTCGCATTGACAGGCACCGACAAAATTCAGCCAGTGGGCACCAAGGGCATCCGCTTTGCGAAGTTGCGCATCGAATACGGCCAACCGATGGACCTCTCGAGTTACGGTGAGGCGTCAAGCGGCAAAGCGCGACGCGATGCAACGGACGCAATCATGATCGAAATCCAGAAGATGTCCGGCCAGGAATTCGCGGGGATTTACAACGAGAAGCCTGCCACCACCATCAAAGCGAAGGTCAGACGTCTGTTCCGGGGTCGGGCTCCGCTGACGTAGCGGTCGCGGCAAGTTCTGCGCGAATGGCTTCCATGTCCAGTTTGCGAGCCTGCGCGATGATGTCGTCGAGCGCCGATTCTGGCGCTGCGCCGGATTGATTGAACAGCAAGATTCCGTCGCGAAACATCATGAGGGTCGGGATTGACTTAATTCCGGCCATTGCCGACAACTCTTGCTCCTTTTCGGTGTCAACCTTCGCAAAAGTAATGTCGGGATGTTTGTCGCTGACGCGCTCAAATATCGGACCGAACTGCAGGCACGGCCCGCACCACGCTGCCCAAAAGTCGACGAGCACGAACGAGTTTTCCGTGACAATCGCCGCTTCGAAAGCGCTTTTGTCAAACTCTACGGTCGCCATGAATCTCTTCCTGTCATGCCAGGGACCAGCCCGCCACGCTACTTTTTGCGCACGGCGGCGATCAACCCGGTGATCACCTGGTCGGTGGTGTTCGCGCTAGCAGCTGCTTGCGCAGTCACCCACGCTGCTGCGGCGCCCGTGAGGGTTATGGTCACGGCTTTCCCGGACGCTGCGGGAACCGCACGGGTCGGAACGCCCTGCTTGTTCTGGCCACGAACGATGAGTGTTGCGACAGGGAGTGCGATGGTGCACAGCGCGTCGAGAATCAGAATGACTCCGAAGAATCGCCAGTA
>JAEMRP010000007.1 GCA_016463265.1 Microbacteriaceae bacterium
GACCTCGATAAGTTGCACGTCAACGCGAAAATCAAGATTCGCGTCCCCGGTGTTGTTTTTGCCGCGGGCACCACTCCGGAAGGCTTTGCTGACGGTAAGTCCTTCGACACGACTCTCGGAAAGGCAATCTTCAACAGCCTCCTTCCCGCTGATTTCCCGTACGTGACGGACGTCGCGGACAAGGGAGTCATCACCGAAATCGTCGAGGTTCTCGCCGAGAAGTACCCGAAGGTCGTCGTCGCGGCAACGCTCGACGCACTCAAGGACGCAGGATTCCACTGGGCAACTCGTTCAGGTGTCACGGTCGCACTGAGCGACGTCGTGACACCGAAAGAGAAGAAGACGATCATCGAGAAGCACGAGAAGTTGGCCGCCAAGGTCGACGGACAGTTCGAAAAGGGACTCATCTCGGAACTCGAGCGCCACAAGGAACTCATTACGATTTGGACTGATGCCAACGTCGAAGTTTCGGCCGCGTTGAAGGCCGAAATGTCCAAGGGTTACAACACCATCAACCGAATGGTCACCTCGGGTGCTCGTGGAAACTGGCTGCAGGTGGGAAACATCGCCGGTATGCGTGGGCTCGTTGCGAATCCGAAGGGCGAAATCATCTCGACCCCGATCAAGAACTCGTACCGCGAGGGACTGTCGGTTGCCGAGTACTTTATCGCCACCCACGGTGCTCGCAAGGGACTTGCGGACACGGCACTTCGTACCGCTGACTCGGGATACCTCACCCGTCGACTCGTTGACGTTTCGCAGGATGTCATCATCCGCGAAGCGGACTGTGCCACGACCAAGGGACTCCCGTTCACGATTGCGACCGACGGGGTTGCCGCTGACAACGTCGAGAACCTCGTCTTCGCTCGGACGCTCGCTGCTGACGCAGTCGACGGCAAGGGCAAGGTTGTTGCTGAAGCTGGATCCGACATCGGCCGCCAGACGATCAAGGACTTCGTCGCCGCTGGTGTCACGGCGCTCCTCGTTCGCTCACCGCTGACGTGTGAATCGACAAAGGGTGTTTGTGGCGCATGCTACGGCCGCTCGATGGCAACGGGTAAGACGGTTGACCTCGGCGAAGCAGTCGGAATCATCGCCGCTCAGTCAATCGGTGAACCCGGAACCCAGCTCACGATGCGCACCTTCCACACCGGTGGTTCGGCGTCGGCAGTGGACATCACCCAGGGTCTTCCCCGCGTGGCCGAGCTGTTCGAGGCACGTACGCCCAAGGGAGCGAGCCCCATTGCCGATGCGACTGGTCGGGTTGCGATCGACGAATCGGGGGCCCAGCGCAAGCTCATCCTCACCCCGGACAACGGTGACGACGCGTACTCGTACACGATCCTTAAGAACGCGGTTCTTCTGGTCGAAGACGGGTCGCACGTTGAGGTCGGAACCCAGTTGTTCGTCGGAACGCTCGACCCGAAAGATGTGCTTCGAGTTCGCGGTCTGCGCGAGGTTCAGACCCACCTCGTCGAGGGCGTTCAGGGCGTGTATCTGTCGCAGGGTGTTCCCATCCACGACAAGCACATCGAGGTCATCGTTCGTCAGATGCTTCGCATGGTGTCAATCGTCGATCAGGGTGACACCGAGCTCGTACCCGGTGAACTCATCGACAACATCCGTTTCCGAGCGATCAACCGCGACACTGTTTCGCGTGGAGCCAAGCCCGCCACCGCGCGCGCCGAACTCCTCGGAATCACCAAGGCGTCGCTCGCAACCGAGTCGTGGCTGTCGGCCGCGTCGTTCCAAGAGACCACTCGCGTACTGACGCAGGCGGCCCTCGAGCGCAAGTCCGACCCACTTATCGGGCTGAAGGAAAACGTCATCATCGGAAAGCTCATCCCGGCCGGAACCGGTCTCGCGAAGTACCGCGCCGTCGACATCAAGGCCAACGTGGACGAAGCAGACCGCAAGTACCCACAGCGTCACTTCACCGCGGGTGGCTTCTCGGAAGACGCGTTCACCTACGCCGACATCGAGTCCTTCAACTCGGCGTCGTACGACGCGTCGGGTTTCCAGACCGAGTACTAAACCTCAAGCCACGTTCGGGGTGGGCTTTCGAGCCTACCCCGAACGTCGTTTCTGGGGAGGACGCCGGCGATGGCGGGGCTCGACGGATACGTTCGAGCGATGCTCGACGCATTGTATATAACGTCGGTGATTGTGTGGTCAGTAGCACTCGCGCGGGTTGACTTTCGCGAACACCGGTTGCCCGACCGGCTGACTCTCCCCGCAATTCCGGTCGCACTGGGAGTTCTCGCCCTCAATCACCCGCAGAATCTGGGGTTTGCGGCAACCGCTGCCGTGGCGGCCGTGACAGCAGGCGTCGTCGCACATCGGATCGCCGACCTGGGGCTGGGCGACGTGAAACTCGTCCCCTCGGTCGTAATCATCGTGTCAAACGCACAGAACCCCGCCGAAAACCTCGCGGAATGGTTCGTCGGAATGGTGATTCTCGGGGGAATTCACGCGGCGATCCACATCTCGATCACCCGCGACCGTCATTCGCACATCCCGTTTGGACCGGCGATTCTCGGCGGAATGCTCGGTGTCGTCATTGCAGGTTGACCAAACCCCCAAATACGGTGTAATCTTGAGATTTGTGTGCGTGTCATCGCGTGCGAGAAATCGTGCGGGAAAGTTACACACACAAGGACCGTTATCCGGGTTGACTGCGTGACGCAGCCGAACCGAGGTCCCCACGGCATATCGACCGCCGGTCGTTTGAGAACATCACTGTCACCGTGCAGAAAATACAAGGAGAAAAGTCGTGCCAACGATTCAGCAGTTGGTTCGTAAGGGACGCAGCCCCAAGGTCACCAAGACCAAGGCGCCGGCGCTCAAGTCGAACCCCCAACAGCGTGGAGTCTGCACCCGTGTGTACACCACCACCCCCAAGAAGCCGAACTCGGCTCTTCGTAAGGTCGCTCGTGTCAAGCTCTCGAACGGCGTCGAAGTGACCGCGTACATTCCGGGCGAAGGCCACAACCTCCAAGAGCACTCGATGGTGCTCGTTCGTGGCGGTCGTGTGAAAGACCTCCCCGGTGTTCGATACAAGATTGTTCGTGGCGCGCTCGACACGCAGGCGGTCAAGAACCGCAAGCAGGCTCGTAGCCTCTACGGCGCGAAGGCGGACAAGAAGTAATGCCTCGTAAAGGACCCGCACCCAAGCGTCCCGTTGTCGCTGATCCCGTTTACAGCTCGCCCGTAGTGTCGCAGCTCGTCAACAAAATCCTCCTCGACGGCAAGAAAGACCTCGCCCAGCGCATCGTTTATGGTGCTCTCGAAGGCGTTGCCACCAAGTCCAGCCTGGACCCCGTCGTCGTCCTTAAGAAGGCACTCGACAATGTTCGACCGACCCTCGAGGTGCGTTCGCGCCGCGTCGGTGGATCGACGTACCAGGTTCCGGTCGAGGTCAAGCCACACCGCGCGAACACTCTCGCGCTTCGGTGGTTGACCTCGTACGCCAAGTCGCGTCGTGAAAAGACGATGACCGAGCGCCTGCAGAACGAAATCCTCGACGCGTCCAACGGACTTGGAGCGGCTGTCAAGCGCCGTGAAGACACCCACAAGATGGCCGAGTCAAACAAGGCCTTCGCGCACTACCGCTGGTAGTCGCTCGGGGCTGGTCCCGAGACCAGCCCCTCACCCCGACCTCATTCATACAGAAACCCACACGGAGAACATCACATGGCACAGGACGTGCTCACCGACCTCAACAAGGTCCGCAACATCGGCATCATGGCTCACATCGATGCCGGTAAAACGACGACGACCGAACGAATCCTCTACTACACCGGTATCACCCACAAGATCGGTGAAGTTCACGACGGAGCGGCCACCATGGACTGGATGGCCCAAGAGCAAGAGCGTGGAATCACCATCACGTCTGCTGCGACGACGTGTTTCTGGGACAAGAACCAGATCAACATTATTGACACCCCTGGGCACGTCGACTTCACGGTCGAGGTAGAGCGTTCGCTCCGTGTTCTCGACGGTGCCGTTGCCGTCTTTGATGGCAAGGAAGGTGTCGAACCTCAGTCCGAGACCGTGTGGCGTCAGGCGGACAAGTACAACGTCCCCCGCATCTGCTTCGTCAACAAAATGGACAAGCTCGGTGCGGACTTCTACTTCACGGTCGACACGATCATCAAGCGCCTCGGCGCAAAGCCCCTTGTCATCCAGCTCCCGATCGGTTTCGAATCGACTTTCGTCGGCGTCGTAGACCTCATCGAGATGCGCGCCCTCGTGTGGCAGGGTGACTCGAAGGGTGACGTTTCGCTCGGTGCTTCGTACGAAATCGAAGCGATCCCCGCGGACCTTCAGGCCAAGGCCGAGGAATACCGTTCGAACCTCATCGAAGCCGTGTCTGAATCCAGCGACGAACTCCTCGAGAAGTTCCTCGCCGGCGAAGAACCCACGATTCCCGAAATCAAGGCTGCGATTCGCAAGATGACGATCGCGGGCGCCGCGTACCCCGTTCTCTGTGGTTCGGCGTTCAAGAACCGCGGTGTTCAGCCGATGCTTGACGCCGTTATCGACTACCTCCCCTCGCCGCTCGACGTTCCTGACGTTGACGGAACCGACGTTCGCGACCCCGAGAAGCACCTCACGCGCAAGCCCGAGTCGACAGAACCTTTTGCGGCGCTGGCGTTCAAGATCGCGGTTCACCCGTTCTTCGGCCGCCTGACCTACATTCGCGTGTATTCGGGCAAGTTGAACTCGGGCGAGCAGATTATTAATTCGACCAAGGACAAGAAAGAGCGCATCGGCAAGATCTTCCAGATGCACTCCAACAAGGAAAACCCGGTCGACTCGGTCACCGCAGGACACATCTATGCGGTTATCGGTCTCAAGGACACCACGACTGGTGACACCCTCTGTGACTCGAACCAAGCAATCGTCCTCGAGTCGATGACTTTCCCCGAGCCCGTTATTGAGGTCGCAATCGAGCCCAAGACGAAGGCCGACCAGGAAAAGCTCGGTCTCGCGATTCAGAAACTCGCCGAAGAAGACCCGACCTTCCGCACGGAACTCAACCAAGAGACCGGACAAACCGTCATCAAGGGGATGGGTGAACTTCACCTCGACATCCTTGTTGACCGCATGAAGCGCGAATTCGGTGTGGAAGCCAACGTCGGCAAGCCGCAGGTTGCCTACCGCGAGACCCTGAAGACGGCCGTCCTCAAGTACGACTACACCCACAAGAAGCAGACCGGTGGTTCGGGTCAGTTCGCGAAGGTGCAGATCAGCCTTGAGCCGATGGAAGTTACCGTCGAGAAGGTATACGAATTCGAAAACGCCGTGACCGGTGGTCGCGTTCCCCGTGAATACATCCCCGCCGTCGACGCCGGAATCCAGGACGCCATGCAGGTTGGCGTTCTCGCGGGATTCCCCACCGTCGGAGTCAAGGCGATTCTCGTAGATGGCCAGTATCACGACGTTGACTCGTCGGAAATGGCCTTCAAGATCGCCGGATCGATGGCCTACAAAGAGGCCGCTCGCAAGGCGAACCCCATTCTCCTCGAGCCGCTCATGGCGGTCGAGGTCCGCACGCCAGAAGAGTACATGGGAGACGTTATCGGCGACCTGAACTCTCGACGCGGGCAGATTCAAAGCATGGAAGATGCGACCGGCGTCAAGGTCGTTCGCGCTCTCGTGCCGCTGTCGGAAATGTTCGGATACGTTGGTGACTTGCGGTCGAAGACCTCGGGTCGCGCGGTGTATTCGATGACATTCGAGACATATGCTGAGGTCCCGAAGGCTGTCGCCGACGAGATCGTCCAGAAGAGCAAGGGCGACTGAGCTCCTCGCGTGACGACATCCGTCGAGACGCGATAAAATAAAAACTTCATATCCCATTTACACAATCGTTTGTCCGGAAAGTCCGGGTAAATCACCGAACGTCCTAGGAGGACCCCGTGGCTAAGGCCAAGTTCGAGCGGAGCAAACCGCACGTCAACATCGGAACGATTGGTCACGTCGACCACGGCAAGACCACTCTGACCGCAGCAATCTCGAAGGTTCTTGCAGAAAAGTACCCTTCGTCCGTCAACGTCGTCCGCGACTTCTCGTCGATTGACTCCGCTCCCGAAGAGCGCCAGCGCGGTATCACCATCAACATCTCGCACGTTGAGTACGAGACCCCCAAGCGTCACTACGCTCACGTTGATGCACCCGGCCACGCTGACTACATCAAGAACATGATCACCGGAGCTGCCCAGATGGACGGTGCAATCCTCGTGGTTGCCGCCACTGACGGCCCCATGGCTCAGACCCGTGAGCACGTTCTTCTCGCGAAGCAGGTTGGTGTTCCTTACCTCCTCGTCGCACTCAACAAGTCCGACATGGTCGACGACGAGGAAATCCTCGAACTCGTCGAGGTCGAGGTCCGCGAGCTTCTCTCGGCCCAGGGCTTCGATGGCGACAACGCACCTGTTGTTCGCGTTTCGGGCCTCAAGGCTCTCGAAGGCGACCCGAAGTGGACCGAATCCATCGTTGAACTGATGGAAGCTGTCGACAACTCTGTTCCGGACCCGATCCGCGACAAGGACAAGCCCTTCCTCATGCCCATCGAGGACGTCTTCACGATCACTGGTCGTGGAACCGTTGTCACGGGCCGCGCCGAGCGCGGAACCCTTGGTATCAACTCGGAAGTTGAAATCGTTGGCATTCGCCCGACGCAGAAGACGACCGTTACCGGTATCGAGATGTTCCACAAGCAGCTCGACGAGGCATGGGCCGGAGAAAACTGTGGTCTTCTCCTCCGTGGAACCAAGCGTGAAGATGTTGAGCGTGGCCAGGTTGTTGTCAAGCCCGGTTCGATCACCCCTCACACCGAGTTCGATGGAACCGCCTACATCCTCTCCAAGGAAGAGGGCGGACGCCACAACCCGTTCTTCACCAACTACCGTCCCCAGTTCTACTTCCGCACGACTGACGTCACTGGCGTCATCGAGCTTCCTGCTGGTACCGAAATGGTTATGCCCGGTGACACCACCGACATGGCCGTTACGCTCATCCAGCCGATCGCTATGGAAGAGGGCCTCGGCTTCGCAATCCGTGAGGGTGGCCGCACCGTCGGCGCCGGCACGGTGACCAAGGTCAAGAAGTAGTCTCGACTACTCCTTTCGTTGGGGTCCAGCCTTCGGGCTGGGCCCCTTCTTTTTGTCGGATTGGCCGAGTTCGAGCAGCGTCGAGTTTTCGACACGCCCGAGTTGCACAAATGTCGGGGTTGTGAGAGAGTAGGAAAGTTGTATACGCGGCACTTTGTTGTGTCGCTCACTGTCCGGAAGTGATCAGGCCGCGGTTTCCCGCATTTACCTGGTCCGCCGACAGACAACATGGCTTACCGCTCGCGTGGTTTCCACGTGTGCCGGATGGGCTAGTTGATAGAAGAACAGTGGTGCGCAAGCACAAAGTGCTCACGGACAACCTTGTCGGTGAAATGAAAGAAAGAGTGGATCATGGCGGGACAAAAAATCCGCATCCGGTTGAAGTCTTACGACCACGCCGGAATCGACGCCTCGGCGCGAAAGATCGTGGAAACGGTTACCCGTGCGGGTGCGACCGTCGTCGGCCCCGTGCCGCTTCCGACCGAGAAGGACGTCATTGCTGTCATCCGCTCGCCTCACAAGTACAAGGACAGCCGCGAGCACTTTGAGAAGCGCACCCACAAGCGTCTTATCGACATCATTGACCCGACTCCGAAGGCGGTCGACTCGCTCATGCGTCTCGACCTGCCCGAAGACGTTTCCATCGAAATCAAGCTTTAAGGACACCCGATGACTAAGGCTAAGAACACGAAGGGTCTTTTGGGCATCAAGCTCGGAATGACCCAGGCCTGGGACGAGAACAACAAGTTTGTTCCCGTCACAGTTGTTGCGGTGAGCCCGAACGTGGTCACGCAGCTTCGCACCGAAGAAATCGACGGTTACGTGGCGGTACAGATCGCCTCTGGTGCCATCGACCCCCGCAAGGTCACCAAGCCTCTCGCGGGACACTTTGAGAAGGCGGGCGTTACGCCTCGCCGTCACGTCGCCGAAATCCGCACGCCGGATGCTGCGACCTACAACCTCGGACAGGAACTGACCGTTGACCTTTTCGCCGCAGGCGAGGGTGTCGACGTCGTCGGAACGTCCAAGGGCAAGGGTTTCGCCGGTGTTATGAAGCGACACAACTTCAAGGGTGTTTCCGCATCGCACGGTTCGCACCGTAACCACCGCAAGCCCGGTTCCATCGGCGCTTCATCGACTCCGTCGCGCGTCTTCAAGGGCATGCGCATGGCCGGTCGTATGGGTTTCGATCGCGTTACCGTCCTCAACCTCAAGGTTCACGCAGTTGATTCCGAGCGTGGACTTCTCCTCATCAAGGGCGCGGTCCCCGGTCCCGCCGGTCGCCTCGTCTTCGTTCGCAACGCAGTGAAGGGAGCCTAAAGACCATGTCTCAGGTATCCGTCGTTGACGCAGCTGGTAAGAAGACCGGCACAGTAGAGCTTCCCGGCTCGGTGTTTGATGTTGTGGCCAACGTGCCGCTCATCCACCAGGTTGTTGTTGCTCAGCTTGCTGCCGCTCGCCAGGGCACACACAAGGTCAAGAACCGCGGAGAAGTTTCCGGTTCGGGCCGCAAGCCGTTCAAGCAGAAGGGAACCGGTCGCGCCCGTCAGGGTTCCGTCCGTATGCCCCAGCACCGCGGTGGTGGAATCGTCCACGGACCGACTCCTCGTGACTACTCGCAGCGCACTCCCAAAAAGATGATCCACCTCGCGTTGCTCGGTGCCATCTCGGATCGCGCACGCGCGGGCCGCGTTCACGTGGTCACCTCGTTCGTTCCCGGTGACGCGCCTTCGACCAAGACCGCCTCGAAGCTCGTCGCTGACCTGACGACTGGACCCAACATCCTTATCGTTGTGGCCACGACGGACACGGTGACGGAAAAGAGTGTTCGTAATCTCATCGGTATCCACACGATCACTCCGGGTCAGCTCAACGCGTACGACGTTTTGCACGCGGACGACATCATCTTCACGCAGGCCGCCTACGACACGTTCGTTGCCGCCAAGATCGAGAAAGAGGTCTCCGCATGAGCGTCCTCTCTGCAGCCCAAAACAAAGACCCGCGCGACATCATCATCTCGCCGGTCGTGAGCGAGAAGTCCTACGGACTCATCGACGAGGGAAAGTACACCTTCGTTGTCGCTCCTGACGCCAACAAGACCGAAATCAAGCTCGCTATCGAAAAAATCTTCGGTGTCAAGGTTGCCTCGGTCAACACCCTCAACCGCACGGGTAAGACCCGCCGCACGAAGTTTGGCATGGGAAAGCGCAAGGACACCAAGCGCGCCATCGTCAGCCTCAAGTCGGGCACCATCGACATCTTCACGGCTGTCGGATAGGGAAAAGGACCAGAACATGGCTATTCGCAAATACAAGCCCACTACCCCCGGACGTCGTGGTTCGTCGGTGTCGGACTTCGCCGAGATCACGCGCTCGACCCCCGAGAAGTCGCTGCTTCAGCCGCTTCCCAAGACCGGTGGTCGTAACAACGCTGGACGCATCACCACTCGCCACATCGGTGGTGGACACAAGCGTCAGTACCGTCTCATCGACTTCCGCCGCAACGACAAGGATGGCGTGAACGCCAAGGTCGCTCACATCGAGTACGACCCCAACCGCACCGCACGCATTGCTCTCCTCCACTTTGTTGATGGCACCAAGCGCTACATCCTCGCTCCGAACAAGCTCAGCCAGGGCGACATCATTGAGTCGGGTCCGTCGGCTGACATCAAGCCCGGAAACAACCTTCCTCTGCGCAACATCCCGGTCGGAACCGTGATCCACGCGATCGAGCTCCGTCCCGGTGGTGGCGCGAAGATGGCACGTTCGGCTGGCGCTTCGGTGCGTCTCGTCGCCAAGGACGGCCCCTATGCTCAGCTGCGTTTGCCCTCGGGTGAAATCCGCAACGTCGACGCGCGCTGTCGCGCAACCGTCGGTGAGGTCGGAAACGCCGAACAGTCGAACATCAACTGGGGTAAGGCCGGCCGTATGCGTTGGAAGGGCGTTCGCCCGACCGTTCGTGGAGTTGCGATGAACCCCGTTGACCACCCGCACGGTGGTGGTGAGGGTAAGACCTCTGGTGGTCGTCACCCCGTCAGCCCGTGGGGTCAGTCCGAAGGACGCACGCGTCGTCCGAAGAAGGAAAGCAACAAGCTCATTGTCCGTCGCCGCACTGTCGGTAAGAAGCGTTAGTAGGAGCCCGGAATGCCTCGTAGTCTCAAGAAGGGTCCCTTCGTAGACGACCACCTTTTCCGCAAGGTGGTTGCTCAGAACGACGCCGGAACCAAGAACGTTATCCGCACATGGTCACGTCGATCGATGATCGTCCCCGCCATGCTCGGTCACACCATCGCCGTTCACGACGGCCGCAAGCACGTCCCGGTGTTCGTCACCGAGACGATGGTCGGTCACAAGCTCGGCGAATTCGCACCCACCCGTACCTTCCGTTCGCACGTGAAGGATGACAAGAAGGGTCGTCGCCGCTAAGCGGCGAGAAGGTACAGATCATGGTTGAATCCATCGCCAAACTCAAGAACATCCGGGTCACCCCGCAGAAGGCCCGTCGAGTTATCGACATGGTCCGCGGCAAGCACGTTGAGGAAGCACTCGCGATCCTCAAGTTTGCCCCGCAGGGTGCATCGGAGCCAGTTTTCAAGCTCGTCGCCTCGGCGGTTGCAAACGCTCGCGTCACCGCGGACAAGACCAACGAAGCCATCAACGAGGCTGAACTCGTCATCGAAAAGATTTTCGTAGACGAAGGACCCACGATGAAGCGCTTCCAGCCTCGTGCACAGGGTCGCGCGTTCCAGATTCTCAAGCGCACGAGCCACATCACCGTTGTGCTCAGCACCCCCGAAGCAAAGATTTCGGCTGCACCCGCAACGAAGGCTGCCCCCAAGGCCGCCGAGAAGGCCCCGACCGCAAAGGCAGCCCCTAAGGCGGCCGACAAGACTCCGACCGCAAAGGTAGCCCCCAAGGCCGCCGCGAAGGCCCCGACCGCGAAGGCAGGTAAGTAGAAATGGGTCAGAAAGTACACCCCTACGGATTCCGCCTCGGAATCACGACGGACCACCGCTCGCAGTGGTTCTCGGACTCGAGCAAGCCCGGAGAGCGATATTCGGACTACGTCGCTGAGGACATCATGCTGCGCCGTTTCCTCCAGGAAAAACTTGACCGTTCTGGCGTTTCGCACATGGTCGTTCGTCGTACGCGTGACCGAGTCACGGTTGACGTTCACGTCGCTCGTCCCGGTGTTGCCATCGGTCGCCAGGGAACTGGCCTCGACCGTCTTCGTGAAGAAGCCTTTGCGATGACCGGCAAGGTCGTCATCATCAACATTGTTGAGGCACTCAACCCCGAGGCCGACGCGCAGCTCGTCGCACAGGGAATCGCCGAGCAGCTAGGAGCACGTGTGGCATTCCGCCGCGCGATGCGTAAGGGACTCCAGGGAGCCCAGCGCGCAGGCGCTAAGGGCGTTCGAATCCAGGTGTCCGGTCGCCTCGGTGGTGCGGAAATGTCGCGCTCAGAGTTCTACCGTGAGGGACGCGTTCCTCTCCACACTCTGCGTGCCAACATCGACTACGGCTTCTACGAGGCCCGCACGACGTTCGGCCGCATCGGTGTGAAGGTCTGGATCTACAAGGGTGACATCACCGACAAAGACCTCGCGCGCGAACAGGCTGCCCAGAAAATGGCCCGTGGTGGACGCGATGGAAACCGTGGTGGCCCTCGTCGTGGCGCTGCACCGCGCGCCACCGAGGCTCCGGCCGCTACCGCAGGAACTGAGGCGTAACCCATGCTTATTCCCCGTAAAGTCAAGCACCGCAAACAGCACCACCCCAAGCGCACGGGTGCCGCGACCGGTGGTACCAAGGTCACGTTTGGTGAATTCGGTATTCAGGCGATTACGCCCGCGTACGTCACGAACCGCCAGATTGAGTCGGCTCGTATCGCCATGACGCGTCACATCAAGCGTGGTGGAAAGGTGTGGATCAACATCTACCCCGACCGCCCGCTGACAAAGAAGCCTGCGGAAACCCGAATGGGTTCCGGTAAGGGTTCGCCCGAGTGGTGGATTGCGAACGTCAAGCCGGGTCGCGTTCTCTTTGAGGTTGCCGGTGTTTCCGAGGAACTCGCTCGTGAAGCCATGACCCGTGCCATCCACAAGTTGCCGCTCAAGGCGCGCATCATCAAGCGTGAAGAGGGAGACGCCTAATGTCTGTAGGAACAAAGACCCTGAGGCCCGCTGACCTCGATACCTTCGAGGACGAACTCCTCGTCGCTGAACTCAAGAAGGCGAAGGAAGAACTCTTCAACCTTCGTTTCCAGTCGGCGACCGGGCAGCTCGAGAGCCACGGACGTGTTCGTGCCGTCAAGCGCGACATCGCCCGCATCTACACCATCATTCGCGAACGCGAACTCGGATTCCGCAAGGTTGAGGTCGCGGTGGTGAAAGCCGCCAAGGCAGCACCGAAGGCCAAGACCAAGGCTGTCGCGGAAACCCAAGACGACACTGCTGAGGAGACCAAGTAATGGCAACCGAGAACAAGGCTGCTACCGCAGAAGCCCGCCCGTACCGCAAGGTTCGTCGTGGACTTGTCGTCAGCGACAAGATGGACAAGACCATCACCGTCAAGATCGAGTCGCGCATCAAGCACCCGCTGTATGGCAAGGTCATGAGCCGCTCGTCCAAAGTCAAGGCACACGATGAGAACAACACCGCCGGCATCGGCGACTTCGTGATCATCGCCGAGACCCGCCCGCTGTCCGCCACGAAGAACTGGCGACTTGTCGAGATCGTGGAGAAGGCGAAGTAATTCGCCTCTCGTACTAGGAGAACAACATGCTTCAACAGGAATCCCGACTTAAGGTCGCCGACAACACCGGCGCCAAGATGCTGCTCACGATTCGCGTGCTCGGTGGCTCAACCCGTCGTTACGCGGGTATTGGCGACATCATCGTTGCGACCGTCAAGGACGCCATCCCCGGCGGAAACGTCAAAAAGGGCGAGGTCGTCAAGGCCGTCATCGTTCGTACGGTGAAGGAAACTCGTCGTGCAGACGGTTCCTACATCAAGTTCGACGAGAACGCCGCCGTCCTCATCAAGAGCAAGGAAGGCGAGCCGCGCGGAACCCGCATCTTTGGGCCCGTCGGACGCGAGCTCCGTGAAAAGAAGTTCATGAAGATCGTGTCGTTGGCACCGGAGGTGATTTAGTTCCATGCAGAACATCAAAAAGGGTGACACCGTCGTTGTCATCAGCGGAAAGCGCGAATACAAGGGCAAGACCGGCGAGGTCCTCGAGGTTCAGGTCGAGGCCAACAAGGTCCTCGTCAAGGGCATCAACATGGTGACCAAGCACGTCAAGACCGGCGAAACCAACCGTGGAACCAAGACCGGCGGCATCGAGACGATGGAATCCCCCATTCACGTGTCCAACGTCGCGCTCGTCGACCCGAAGACCAAGAAGCCGACCCGCGTCGGATTCCGCGTCGAGACGGTCACGCTCAAGAACAACAAGACCAAGATCGTGCGTACTCGTTACGCCAAGAAGTCAGGTGAAAAACTCTAATGACCGCTACTGCCGCAGCGGCTGGCAAAATCCAGCCCCGCCTCAAGGCTAAGTACCGTTCCGACATTGTTGGCGCGTTGACCAAGGAGTTCGGTTACACGAACCCTCACCAGATCCCCAAGCTGGTCAAGATTGTCGTCAACACCGGTGTCGGTGAAGCCGCTCGTGACTCGAAGGTAATCGATGGCGCTATTCGCGACCTCACCCTCATCACGGGCCAGAAGCCCATCGTGACGAAAGCGCGTAAGTCGATCGCGCAGTTCAAGTTGCGCGAAGGAATGCCCATCGGTGCTCACGTCACGCTTCGTGGCGACCGCGCCTGGGAATTCGTCGATCGTCTCGTATCGCTCGCTCTGCCTCGTATCCGCGACTTCCGCGGGCTTTCACCTCGTCAGTTCGACGGAAACGGAAACTACACCTTCGGTCTGCAGGAACAGTCTGTGTTCCACGAGATTGACCAGGACAAAATCGATCGCGTCCGCGGTTTCGACATCACTGTCGTCACAACGGCCAAGAACGACGACGAAGGCCGCGCGCTTCTGCGCGAGCTCGGCTTCCCCTTCATCTCGACGGCACCAGCCGAATAAGCCACCCACTGACAAGGTCGGCGCTCGCGTAACGGGAGTCGAAACCAGACAGAGAACAGGAAAAACAATAATGACAATGACAGATCCGGTCGCAGACTTGCTGACCCGTCTGCGTAACGCGTCGAGTGCACACCACGACGCCGTCACGTTGCCATCGAGCACGATCAAAGCGGGAATCGCTGCGATCCTCAAGCGCGAAGGTTACGTCACGGACTGGAAGGTTGAACCCGCCCGCGTTGGCAAGAGCTTGACCATCACGCTGAAGTACGGCAACGAGCGCAGAGCGGCCCTTTCCGGCCTCAAGCGCGTCTCAAAGCCCGGGCTTCGCGTCTACGCAAAGTCGACCGAGATCCCCACGGTTCTCGGCGGACTCGGCGTTGCCATTCTGTCCACCTCGTCGGGCCTTCTCACGGACCGCGAAGCGCAGAAGAAAGGCGTGGGTGGGGAAGTCCTCGCCTACGTGTGGTAACCCGCCATGTCGCGTATTGGTCGCCTCCCCATCGAGATTCCGTCGGGTGTAACCGTTTCGGTTGCTGAATCCGTCGTCACCGTCAAGGGACCCAAGGGTGAACTCACCGTCAACATCGCAACCCCCATCGCGGTGTCAATCGAGGAAAACCAGGTCGTCGTGACCCGTCCGGATGACGAGCGCGCATCGCGTTCGCTTCACGGTCTCACTCGAACGCTCATCGCCAACGACATCGTCGGCGTCACTACCGGATACACGAAGGCTCTTGAAATCGTGGGCACCGGTTATCGTGTCGTCGCAAAGGGCCAGGGCATCGAATTCGCTCTCGGTTATTCGCACCCCATTACCGTTGACCCGCCGGCCGGCATCAGCCTTGCCGTAGAAGGCAACAACAAGGTCATCGTTTCGGGTATCTCGAAGCAGGCCGTCGGTGAGGTCGCAGCAAACATTCGTAAACTCCGCAAGCCCGAGCCTTACAAGGGCAAGGGTGTTCGTTACGAGGGCGAAGTCGTCCGTCGTAAGGCCGGAAAGGCTGGTAAGTAACCATGGCTACTACCTCAAAGACCGAGCAGCGTGCGCGCCGCCACTTCCGCCTTCGCAAGAAGGTCAACGGAACCGAAGCGCGCCCCCGTCTCGTCGTGACCCGCTCGGCGCGTCACCTTTTTGTCCAGATCGTCGACGACACCAAGGGTGTCACCGTCGCGTCTGCGTCGACGATGGAGCCGGATTTCCGCGCCTCCACCGAAGACAAGACCGCCAAGGCCAAAAAGATTGGTGTGCTCGTTGCAGACCGCGCGAAGAAGGCTGGGGTTTCCACCGTCGTCTTCGACCGCGGGGGTAACCGTTACGCCGGTCGCGTCGCAGCAGTTGCTGACGGCGCCCGTGAGGCAGGACTGACCCTGTGAGCGAAGAAACTAAGGACAACACTGTGTCGGAAGAAACCGCTGCCCCCGAGGCAGTAGAAGCAACCTCTGCCCCTGAAGCGGCAGAAGCAACGACCGCCGAAGAGACGTCTCCTCGTGGTCGCCGTGGCGAGAACAACAGCAACAACCGCGGTGGCGGGCGTACAGGTGGTCGAAATGACCGCGGAGGCCGTGAGGTTGAGAAGAGCCCATTCCTTGAGAAGGTCGTCGCAATCAACCGTGTCTCGAAGGTCGTCAAGGGTGGTCGTCGCTTTGCGTTCACCGCTCTCGTCGTCGTCGGTGACGGTAACGGACTCGTCGGTGTCGGTTACGGAAAGGCCCGCGAAGTTCCGCTCGCGATCTCGAAGGGCGTCGAAGACGCGAAGAAGAACTTCTTCCGCGTTCCTCGCTCGGGACTCACCATTCCTCACCCCGTCCAGGGTGAAGCAGCGGCCGGTGTGGTTCTGCTTCGTCCGGCGTCGGCTGGAACCGGTGTTATCGCTGGTGGTCCCGTCCGCGCCGTTCTCGAGTGCGCCGGTATCCACGACGTTCTGAGCAAGTCTCTCGGCTCGTCAAACACCATCAACATCGTTCACGCAACGGTTGCCGCTCTCAAGCAACTCGAGGAGCCTCGTGCAGTCGCTGCACGCCGTGGTCTCGAGTTCGAGCAGGTGGCACCCGCGCGTCTCATCCGCGCTGAGGCTGACGCCTTGGCCGCCGCGAAGGCAGGTGCCTAATGGGTCAGCTCAAGGTCACTCAGATCAAATCCAAAATCAGCGAGAAGCAGAACCAGCGTGACACGCTGCGCAGCCTCGGACTGAAGCGCATTGGGCAGACGGTTCTCCGTCCGGACGACTCGGTCAACCGGGGTTACGTTCGCACCGTTGCGCACCTCGTCACCGTTGAGGAAGTGAAGTAATGGCTGAAGAAAAGAAGCCCGCCGCTAAGCCGGCCGCTGCCGCGAAGCCTGCTGTCGCGAAGCCTGCTGTCGCGAAAGCGCCTGCGAAGACCCCGGCCAAGGCCGCGACACCGAAGGCTGCCGCCAAGCCGGCCGCCGACGTGGTTGAAAAGGCTCCTGCTGCGAAAGCTCCTGCGAAGGCAAAGCCCGCCGCCTCGGAAACGGGCGAGAAGGTTCAACTTCTGAAGTTGCACCACCTCCGTCCCGCCCCAGGTTCAAAGAAAGCCCGCACTCGCGTTGGTCGCGGTGAAGGCTCGAAGGGAAAGACCGCTGGACGTGGTACCAAGGGCTCGAAGGCTCGTTACCAGGTTCGTCGCGGACTCGAAGGTGGAAACCTCAACTTCGTCATGCGCACGCCGAAACTTCGTGGATTCACGAACCCGTTCCGCGTCGAGTACCAGGTTGTCAACCTTGACCGCATCACCGAGCTTTACCCCAAGGGCGGAGATGTCACCATCGCCGACCTCGTGGCGAAGGGTGCCGTTCGCAAGAACGAGAAGGTTAAGGTTCTCGGAAACGGGGATATTTCGGTCGCCGTTACCGTTACCGTGGACAAGGTGTCGAAGTCCGCAGAACAAAAGATTGTCGCCGCAGGCGGTTCGATCAAATAGTTGGTCAAACGGGTCGGGGTTCCCCTCGGCCCGTTTTCTACTAGATTTAGAGAGTTGGCCGTTAGGCCTGTCACAGGAGGACTAGTGTTCAGCGCAATTCGTCGAATCATGGGCACCCCCGATCTTCGGACGAAGATTGGCTTTACCCTCGTGATGATTGTCCTGTACCGTTTTGGTTCGTTCGTGCCCGCACCGTTCGTTGACTTTGCGAACGTTCAAACCTGTCTCGCGGGCAGTGCCGGTACCAATGGCATTTATGAACTCGTCAACATGTTGTCGGGTGGCGCTCTCCTCCAGCTGTCCATTTTTGCCTTGGGGATCATGCCGTACATCACGGCGTCGATTATCACGCAGCTCCTTCGCGTCGTAATCCCGCACTTTGAAACTCTCCACAAGGAGGGTCAGGCCGGACAGTCCAAACTGACGCAGTACACCCGCTATCTCACTCTTGGTCTGGGAATTCTGCAGTCGACAACTCTGGTCACGGTAGCGCGAAGCGGTCAACTCTTTGGCGCTTCCTCGAGCATTCCCGAGTGCACGCAGCTCATCACGAGCGATGCGTGGTATTCAATTCTG
>JAEMRP010000089.1 GCA_016463265.1 Microbacteriaceae bacterium
CCCGTACCGTCACCGCCTTCGAGCGTGATGAACAGACCGGTCATTTCTTGGCTCTCGTCACGCGTCGAATCGGAGTCTTCTTCGGAGCGGGACCCTTTGCGCGGCGATCCGCGATGAGTTCGACCGCACGTTCGTGCGAGACCTCTTCCGGCACTTCACCAGCCGGAATCGTCGCGTTCGTCTCGCCGTCGGTGACGTACGGACCGAACTTGCCACTCTTGACCTTGATGGGCTTGCCGCTGACGGGATCGGGCTCGAGTTCTTTGATACTTGACGCCGAACGAGACCCGTATTTGGGTTGTGCGAACAATTCGAGGGCTTGCTCGAGCGTGACATCGAAGATCGCTTGCTCGTTCTCGAGAGAACGCGAGTCGGTCCCCTTCTTCAAATACGGGCCGTAGGGTCCATTCTGTGCCGTGATGGGCTTTTCGGTTTCCGGGTCGGTTCCGACACCGCGCGGAAGTTCGAACAACCGAATGCACGTCTCGAGGTCGACCGCGGTCGGGTTCATTGTCGAAAACAGCGACGCGGTACGTGGCTTCGGGTCTTTGCCCTTGACCTTGCGCGGTGTGTAGTCGGGCAGCGTGTAAACCGGCTCGTCACCCTCGAGAATTTTGGGGTCAATCGGGCTTTCCTGAATGTAACCGCCGAATCGGCCGACGCGAGCCGTGATCATGTTGGTTCCATCGGCGCTGATTCCGATGGCGCGCGACCCGGGCTCGGGGGCGTCGCGCAATTCGCGGGCTTTCTCGAGCGTCAATTCGTCCGGTGCGAGGCCGTCCGGCACGGACACGTTTCGTTTTTCGTCCTCACCCGTCTGAATCTCGAGATACGGACCGAATTTGCCGCTGCGAACCACAATGCCGTCACCAAGTGGGAACGAGTTCGCTTCGCGGGCATCAATCGTGGCCTTCCAATCGACACACGTGTTGACAAGACCCGCGTGCTCGCCCGTGCCGAAGTACCAGTGCTGCAGATAGTCGGTCCCTTTGAGCTCGCCGACCGAGATGCGGTCGAGGTCGTTTTCGAGTTCGGCGGTGAAGTCGTACTCGACGAAGTCGGTGTAGAAACGTTCGAGCAACGAGATCACCGCGAACGCCGTCCAACCGGGAACCAGTGCAGTGCCGCGTTTGGTGACGTATCCGCGCTCGAACAGCACCCCGATGATGTTGGCATACGTCGACGGACGACCGATGCCCCGTTCTTCGAGCGCCTTGACGAGGCTCGCCTCGGTGAATCGCGGTGGTGGCGAGGTTTCGTGCGGTTTTGGTGTGACCTCGGGGACCGTGAGAACATCACCGACGGTGAGGTTCGGGATCTTCGACTCGTCGTCCGCGTCGTCGTCGTTGCGATCGACGTCGTGACCTTCTTCGTAGGCGGCGAGGAATCCGCGAATCGTGATGGTCGTGCCCGCGGCGGACATCGTCGCGGTGCCCAGTGCGCCCACTGGCGCGGTCATCGTGACGGAAACGGTTTCACCGGTCGCGTCGACCATTTGTGATGCGACGGTTCGCTTCCAAATCAGGTCATATAAACGGAACTCGTCAGCCGACAGCTGTTTGCGCATCTCGTCGGGGGTTTTGAACACGTCCCCCGCCGGTCGAATCGCTTCATGAGCTTCTTGAGCGTTCTTGACTTTGGACTGGTACGTGCGGGGCTGAGCGGGGATCGACGCTTGGCCGTACAGGGCAACCGCCTGCGAACGGGCCGCCGAAACGGCCTGAGCCGACAGCGAAATCGAGTCGGTTCGCATGTAGGTAATGTGACCGTTTTGATACAGGCTCTGGGCGATACGCATCGTGTCCCGCGAACCGAGGCGCAGCTTGCGACCCGCCTCTTGCTGCAGCGTCGACGTCGTGAATGGGGCTGCCGGGCGACGCGTGTAGGGCTTGGCCTCGATGTTAGACACGGTCGGGGCCGAGACCTCGAGGGTTTGCGCCAACTGACGTGCCGTCGCCTCGTCGAGCACCGTTGCCGTCGAAGTCAGTTTGCCGGTGTCGTCAAAGTCGCGGCCGGTGGCCAGCTTGGCGTCGGCCAACTTGGTGACCTTGACCCCGAACGATTCGCCCTGCTTGGTCATGACCGTTGCGACGACATCCCAATACGAGGCCGCGGTGAACGCTTGGCGTTCGCGCTCGCGTTCGACAATCAGACGTAATGCCGGAGATTGGACGCGACCAGCACTCAGTCCGCGGCCGACCTTGCTCCAGAGCACGGGAGACAACTGGTAACCGAAAAGTCGGTCGAGAATTCGGCGCGTTTCCTGCGCGTCGACGAGCGGCATGTCGATTTCGCGCGGATTTTCAACCGCCGCCGTAATCGCGTCCTTGGTGATCTCGTGGAAGACCATTCGCTTGACGGGAACCTTCGGCTTCAAGATTTCGAGCAGGTGCCAGGCAATCGATTCACCTTCACGGTCCTCATCGGTTGCGAGAAGCAATTGGTCGGCGTTCTTCAGCGCTTTCCTGAGATCGGTGATGGTCGACTTTGCTCTTGGCGTCTCTATATATAAGGGTGCAAATCCGTTATCGATGTCAACACCGAATCGACCGTGAGTCGGCTTGAGTTCCGCCGGTACTTCCTTAGGCTGCACGAGATCACGAACGTGGCCGACCGAGGCCAAAACCTCGTAGCCATTGCCAAGGTATTTGGCGATGGTCTTCGCCTTCGCGGGTGATTCCACGATGACGAGTGTGTGCTTGTCAGCCACAGTTCTCCTTTTTCTGCCCTACCGCGAGAGTACCCCGAGCCTCCGAGATGAATTCCCAACCTAGGGGCAACATGTTTGCGAATAGCGACTATACACAGACTGTCAATGCGAAACGCGACCGCAGTATTCCCGTGGCGTGGCGAAAACCGGCTCAACTCACCAAATTGTCGCAAATGTTTGTGATTCGCTAAGGTAGTGATAAACATGCGCAAAGAAGCGTGAGGAGAAGCGGTATGAGCACCCAACCGGCGATTCGCCTGACTGGTTTGACGAAATCCTTTGGTTCGGTCAACGCTGTCAGCGGAGTCAATCTCGACATCGCTCCCGGTGAGTTCTTCTCGATGCTCGGGCCGTCCGGTTCCGGCAAGACCACTGTCCTCCGGATGATTGCCGGATTCGAGACGCCGACCTCGGGAACGGTTGAGTTGTTCGGAAAAGACGTCACTAAAGATGCACCGTTTGACCGCGATGTCAACACCGTCTTCCAGGATTACGCGCTGTTTCCCCACATGAGCGTTCTCGAGAATGTTGCCTACGGACTCCGGGTTCGCGGAGTCAAAACCGACGCACGCAACACCGCCGCTCGTGACGCGCTCGCGCTCGTTCGCCTCGAGGGCTACGGCGACCGCAAGCCAACGCAACTTTCCGGCGGACAACGCCAACGCGTCGCGTTGGCCCGTGCTTTGGTTGTCGAACCCAAGGTCTTGCTCCTCGACGAACCGCTCGGTGCGCTTGACCTCAAGTTGCGCGAACAGATGCAGGTCGAACTCAAGGAAATCCAGCGCCGCCTCGGAATCACCTTTATTTTTGTCACGCACGATCAAGAGGAAGCCCTCACGCTCTCGGATCGTATCGCCGTGTTCAACGAGGGCGGAATCGTCCAACTCGGAAATGCGGAAGACGTATACCGCCGCCCTGAAACCCCCTTTGTCGCCAATTTTGTCGGCACATCGGCGGTTTTCACGGCTGACGAAGCGAAAACCATCCTCAACCACAAGGGTGCGTGTTCGATTCGCCCCGAGCACCTTGAAATCGTCCGAGCAAAAGCGCCCGTCGACACCATCGGTCTCGCGGGGACCGTGGCCGAAACCATCTTCCTCGGAGCATCCACCCGAATCATCGTCGACCTCGACGCCGGAAAGCGCGTGGCCGTTCTCGAGCAAAACGACCTCAACACCACCGATACGAAACTGGGTGCGAAAGTGACCGTCGCCATCCACCCTCGGTTCCTCGCCCCATTGACTTAACCTCTCGATTACCAAAAACAAAGGAGATACAAATGCGCAACCCCATGACCCGGCGTGCCGGGTTTGCTGGACTCGCGGTCGCCTCGATCGTGATCCTCGCCGGCTGTGGCACAGGCGGATCCACCGCTGAAGGCCCCACCGCACTCACCGAACTCGGTGAACCCGAAGGTGCAGTCTCGATCCTCGCGTGGCCCGGCTACGTTGAAGACGGCACCAACTACCCCGAATACGACTGGGTATCTGGCTTCGAAGCCGAAACCGGATGCATGGTCACGACCAAGACCTACGGAACGTCGGATGAGGCCGTCAGCCTCATGAAGACCGGCGACTACGACGTTGTAGCCGCCAGTGGTGACGCGTCACTTCGCATGATGGTCGCGGGAGATGTTCAGCCCGTCAACACCGATCTCGTCCCCGCGTACGCGGGAATCTACGAGTTCCTGAAGAACCAGTCGCACAACACCTACAAGGAACAGTCCTACGGTGTTC
>JAEMRP010000090.1 GCA_016463265.1 Microbacteriaceae bacterium
GCGGCGCGCATCGGTCCAACCGTGTGCGAACTCGATGGGCCAACGCCGACGGTGAAGAGGTCGAGTGCGGTGAGAATACTCACGATGGGTTCCACCTGACTGTGAGAGAAAAGGCGCCTGTGAGCCGACGTATCGACCCACAGGCGCCCGAGGGTATTACTTGTGCTCGCCGTGAACCGAGTAGCGCTCTTCAGGAGACATTACAAGGTTGTGACGACCGACCAGTGCGAAGTAGGCCAAGAAGACCACGTACACGACGATGATCGCTTGAATCGCGGGCAGGAACGTCGGGTTCAACAGGAATCCAACGAACGCGAGTGCGGCGATCAGTGCGGCGACTGATGCCCCACCGACACCCCACGGCGAGCGATACGGACGCTCGAGGTTGGGGTATTTGACGCGCAGGATGATGAACGACAGCATTTGCATGATGTAGGCCAGCATGGCGCCCCACACGGCGATGTTGAGGATGATCGCACCAGCGACGGTTCCCATTCCCTCGGGGTCGTTTGCGACGGCCCAGTCGAGGTACACGAGCGCGACAAGACCGATGACGCCACCAACGGCGAGTGCGAGCCACGGCGTCTTGTTCTTGCCCGTGACGGACAGTCCCTTGAAGTAGTAGCCAGCGCGCGACAGCGAGTACATGTTGCGGCCGTAGGCGAACATGATTCCCTGGAGCGATGCGAGCAGACCGATCAGCGCGAAGATGCCGAGAACGGCAGCCCATCCGTCACCCAGAACGGCACGGAAGCCGTCGAGGAGAGGTTCGCCCGCAGCACCCGTTGCCTCAGCACCAAGAATTCCAGTGTTGATGAACATGACGAGAAGGCCGGTGACGATGAGGGTTCCACGTGCCCAGAAACCGGCACGAGGGATGTCCTGCGACGGGTTGTGGGCTTCTTCCGCAGCGAGCGGGAGTTCTTCGATTCCGAGGAACAGCCACACGCCGAAGGGGATTGCGAAGAGAATGCCCATGAAGCCGTTGGGAAGGAACCAGCTCGAACCAGCAGCAGCCGGGTCGGCGGGGATGTTCCACAGGCTTGACCAGTCGATCTGACCCGACGCGAGAACAATCACCGAGAAGAGCACGATGATTGCGAGCGAGATGATCGACACCACGATCGAGAACTGGAACGAGATGGCCGAACCGAGTGAGTTGAGACCGACGAACGCCGCGTAGAGCACGACGTACCAGATCCACATGTTTCCGGTGAGGTCGAGGCTCAGAAGTTCAGCGGTCACACCGTTGAGGTAGGCCGCCGAGAAGAACACGACGACCGCGGTCGTTGCGACGTACTCGATGGTCTCGGCGAGACCCGTGACGAATCCACCCCACGGTCCCATCGCTTTTCGGGCGAATGAGTACGCACCACCCGAGTGGGGCATCGCGGCCGACATTTCACCGATGGCGAACATGAGCCCGTAGTACATGACCACGAGGATGAGGAAGGCGACGAGCAGGCCACCGAAACCGCCGGCTGCTACACCGAAGTTCCAGCCCGAGAAGTCACCCGAGATGACCGCAGCGATTGCGAGACCCCAGAGGCCCCACACGCCGGCGGATCGAGTTAGCTGGCGCTTCTCGAAATAGTCCTTGCTTTGCTCGGTGTAGGAAACTCCCGAGACTTTTAATTTGTCAGACATACGACTTTGTAGTCCTTTCCCGTCGCGGGAACGTTCGCACCCACGACATTGTGTTGGCTAGGTAATTGTGAGCATAGAGGACATGGCACTCGAAAATCCAACCTTTAGCGGAAAATTATTTGAGTTGTTGATTTCCGGTGCTCACGACGGCGGGTTGTCCAGTCCGCGGAAAATGGCAGGTAAGTTGACAAACACCCCTCACCTGGTGTTTTCTAAAGGTGACAAATCCGACCTCAACGAAGAGGAAGCACACAATGGCCCAACGCACCGGCATGCTCACCGTCCCTGAACTGCAGAAACTTGTGGACAGCGGCGGCATCGACACTGTCATCATCTCGTTCACCGACATGCAGGGCCGACTCGTCGGCAAGAGAATGTCGGCGAGGCTTTTCGTCGAGGACGCCATTGAACACGGTGCCGAATGCTGCAACTACCTGCTCGCCGTCGACGTTGAGAACAACACGGTGCCTGGTTACGAATTCTCGTCGTGGGAAAAGGGCTACAACGACATGGCGATGATCCCGGACATGTCGACCCTGCGACTCGTTCCGTGGATTCCGCACACCGCGATGGTGATCGCCGATCTTCAGACAACTGACCACGTGCCGGTGCCGATTGCCCCCCGCTCATTGCTCAGTGCGCAGGTCGATCGCCTCGCGAAGATGGACCTGGTCCCCTACGTCGGTACCGAGCTCGAATTCATTGTGTTTGACGATTCGTTCCGTGAGGCGTGGGCAAAGGGTTACGACAACCTGCGACCGTCCACCGATTACAACGTCGACTACGACCTCCTTGCGAGCAACCGGGTCGAGCCGTTGCTCCACGACATTCGCGTGAGCATGGACAAGGCAGGTTTGTATTGCGAGGGTGTCAAGGGCGAGTGCAACCTCGGTCAACAAGAAATTGCCTTCCGATACGACACCGCGTTGATCACGTGCGACAACCACTCCGTGTACAAAAGCGGCGCCAAAATGATTGCCGACAACCACGGTAAGTCGCTGACGTTTATGGCCAAGTTCAACGAGCGCGAGGGCAACTCGTGCCACATCCACATTTCGTTCCGCGATTCGAAAGGCAACGCCGTATTCGCCGACAAAAACGGCGAGAGCGGAATGTCGGATATGTTCCGCCACTTCCTCGCCGGTCAGATTGCGCTCATGCGCGAGTTCACGCTCTTGTTTGCCCCCAACATCAACTCGTACAAGCGGTTTGCCTTCGGCTCGTTTGCGCCGACCGCTATTGCGTGGGGACACGACAATCGAACACTCTCGCTGCGCGTCGTCGGTCACGGTCACGGAATGCGCGTCGAGCACCGCGTCCCCGGTGGTGACGTGAACCAGTACCTCGCCGTCGCGGGTCTCATCGCTGCGGGTATCCACGGCATCGAGAACAAGTTGGAACTTGAAGACCAGACGCGTGGCAACGGATACGAGGCCGACAAACCCCATGTACCGACCACGCTGCACGAAGCCGCCGACCTGTTCGAGAACAGTAAAGCGGCTCGCGCGATCTTTGGTGACGAGGTCGTCAACCACCTCGTCAACGCCGCCCGCATCGAAATTCGTGCGTTCGACAGCGCCATCACCGATTGGGAGCGTGTTCGCGGTTTTGAGCGCCTCTAGTCAACCCATCATCGGCATCACGACGTACCGTCAACAAGCGAAGACGGGCGTGTGGGATGTCGATGCGGCGTTCCTGCATTCGGGTTACATCGAAAGCGTCGCGCGTGCCGGAGGTATTGCGGTGTTGTTGCCTCCGCAACCCGCATCCTCAGCCATCGCGGATCGCGTCCTTGATGGGCTCGACGGGCTCGTGTTCGCAGGTGGACGGGATATCAACACCGAACGATACAACCAGGAATCAGGCGAACACACCGACCAGCCCGATGTGCGCCGTGACGAGTGGGAGTTTGAGCTGGTGAACGCGGCTCTTCGTCGCGAAATGCCGGTGCTCTTCATTTGCAGGGGTGCTCAGGTTCTCAATGTCTATCGCGGGGGCACTTTGTTCCAACACCTTCCGGATGTCATTGGAAAGAACGACTACCAGCGTGGAGAGGCCCTTCTGACCGAGATGGAGATGACAGTGTCACCGGGTTCGACGCTTGAGTCCATTGTCGGGTCGTCGGTGACCGGGATGGTTTATCACCACCAAGCAATCGATGCGGTCGGTTCTGGACTGACGGTGTCGGCCCGAAGTGCCGATGACGTCATTGAAGCGATCGAGATTGATGATTATCCGTTCGGCGTCGGGGTCCAGTGGCACCCCGAGGTCACGTCAGAAAAGGATGGACGACTTTTCGACGCGCTCACATCCGCAGCGCGCACACAGAGGAGCAACGCATGAGTTACACGATCATCAATCCCGCCACCGGCGACGAGATGGAGACGGTCGAACACGTCACCGTTGACGAAACCGACGACGCGATTGCACGCGCCGGGCAGGCCCAGCGGAAGTGGGCGGCTCTCGCCCCCGCCGAGCGAGCGGAGGCTCTTCGCGCATTCGCTCGGACGGTCGAAGCCGACATCGAAAACCTCGCCCAGATCGAGGTCCGCAATTCGGGACACCCCATCGGCCAGGCCCGATGGGAAGCGACGCACGTGCGCAACGTGCTCGACTACTACTCGGCTGCCCCGGAACGCATGCTGGGCAAGCAGATTCCCGTCGCTGGCGGGATCGACATCACCTTCAACGAGCCTCTCGGGGTCGTCGGAATCATCACTCCGTGGAACTTCCCGATGACTATCGCATCGTGGGGGTTCGTTCCGGCGCTCGCCGCGGGAAACGC
>JAEMRP010000091.1 GCA_016463265.1 Microbacteriaceae bacterium
CGCGGAATCTGGAAAGACCCCGAACGATATACAGAGACCTACTGGTCAACGTTTGACGGCACATACTTCGCCGGTGACGGAGCTCACCTCGACGCCGACAAAGACGTCTGGCTTCTCGGTCGAGTCGATGATGTGATGAACGTGTCTGGGCACCGTCTTTCCACGATGGAGATCGAATCGGCACTCGTCTCGAATCAGGCCGTTGCCGAATCGGCCGTGGTCGGGGCAGCAGACGAGGTGACCGGGCAGGCCGTTGTCGCCTTCGTCGTGCTCAAGAAGCGGGCAGCGGGCGTCGCGAAACCTGAGGACGACATCGCCGCACTAAAAGCGCACGTGGTGAAAGAAATCGGCGCTATTGCCCGACCCCGCGACATCTATTTGGTCGAAGACCTTCCCAAGACACGCTCGGGCAAGATCATGCGCCGTCTGTTGCGAGACATCGCAGAGGGACGCGAGGTTGGTGACACCACGACGCTTCTGGACACGAGCGTCATTCGCGTCATCGATGATCAGGTCAACTAGCTCGACGACCTAAAGAACCCCTGAGCCATCCCGGCGACGGCGGGCACGACGGTCAACACGACAAACGCCGGAAACAGGCAAACCCCGAGTGGGATGAGCATCTGTCCGGGGAGTCGCTCTGTTGCTTCGCGAACCGTGAAGCGAGCCACTCGTCGTCGTTCGTGAGCGTCCGAGCGGATAAGTCCCGAGACGGGTATGCCCGTCTCACGAGCGGTGGCTCTAATGTCGACGATGCTCGTCCATTCCGAACCCACGCCCCAGCGTTTGCCGCTCGCCCACAGAGCGTTCTCAACGTCGGCGCGCATCCCGGTGACCGACAGAATCTCGGCGACCAGATCACTGAGAACACCCGTCGCCGGCGACGGCATGGGTAGACGACGACGCAGGCGGTCCATCCACTTCCATCCGCCGAACGACGCACCCGCCCCGATTGCAAGACACAACCATCCAATCGGCGCGCCGAGCAGAAAGCCGAGGGCGTGCATACCGAAGAATTCGGTCACAATCAGTGTGAAAGCCGGCAGGGCGGTGAGCACTAACGCCGAATGACGTGCCGATGTGGCGGCGATGGTGACCTCACGTTCCAGTTCGATGTTTGCGTCGAGGGCGTCGGCAATGACGCGAAGGATACGCGTCCGCGGCGCTCCTGTCTCGCGCGCAATCTCGAGAATCTCGGACACAAAATCGTCATCGCCTTCGCGGTCGTCGCGGTGCGTGACCCCCGCGTCCAACGTCGCTGCGAGTCGCCTCAATTCAGTCGGTGTCATCGCGACACCTCAAGAACGTCGCCCGAGCGTCGAAGCGCCCCTGAACTCAGTCGAATTCCGGATGCGGTGCGCTCGCAGTGAATGATGCGGTCGAACGCGACCGTGGCGAGTCGAGCAATCGTCACGGGGTCGCGTCCCGCGATCATTCCCAGCGCGGTCAATCTCTCGGGTACCTCACCGAGTGTTCGGGCGTGAAGCGAGGACAATCCGGGGTGACCCGCCGTGAGCGCCAAGAGTAGGTCAACGATTTCCGCACCGCGAACTTCGCCAAGCACGATGCGATCCGGGCTCATGCGCAACGACTCTCTCACCAAAGCGCCCATCGTGACCTGACCGGCGCCTTCCGCGTTCGCCGCACGCGTGCACAGAAAAACTGCGTGAGGGTGGCGAGGCGTGATTTCCGGGATGTCCTCGATGACAAGGATTCGCTCCGAGGCCGGAATGCGTGCCATCAACAACTCCAACAGGGTCGTCTTGCCACTTCCCGTTGCACCCGTGATGAGGATCGACTGATTCACGAGTTCCCCCCAATCCCACTCTGCGTCAACCAGATAGTCGTCGGTAGTAACGGGATTCTGACGCGGGAACCGAAGCGTCACAATGGCGCCGTCCCGCGCAATCGGTGGTAGCGCGACATGAATTCTGACCTGACCGGCGAGCGCCGCGTCGCCGAGCGGCCGCGCATCGTCTACCCGACCGCCCGCGGTTTCGACCAGCCCCACTCCAATCCGCCGAGCCTCGCGCGGGTCAACAATGGTCTCCGTCGCGACAAACCCCCGACCGTCGCTGCGCCACACCCGACCATCACCCGTGACACACAGATCGCGCACGTCGTCATCGACTGCCGAGGCGAGCGGACCGAGTGCTGAGCGGAGGGTTGGACTCATTCCCACAGCGTTACGCGGTGATGCTCTGCTCGCTCACCGCGGCCGCATCATGTGGATTATCAGACCCATACGCCAACTGTGAATAAGGTTAGTACGGACGTTTACTCGAATTCGACGATCAGTTCGAGTTCGACCGGGGCATCCAACGGCAAAACCGCAACACCGACAGCGCTGCGCGCGTGAAGTCCAGGTTCACCAAAAATCTCAACGAGCGTGTCGCTCGCGCCGTTCGCGACAGCCGGTTGACCACTGAAGTCGGGGGCGGACGCAACGAACACGACAAGTTTGACAATGCGAGTGATGCGGTCAACCGACCCAATTGCCGTCTGCGCAGCCGCGAGCGCGTTGAGCACCGCGATCCGCGCAAAGTCCTTCGCGTGCTCTGGGCTGACCTCGGCTCCAACCTTGCCGGTAGCCGGAAGCGACCCGTCCACAAACGGCAGTTGGCCAGCGGTAAACACAAGATTTCCCGTTACGGTCGCAGGGACATACGACGCAACGGGCTTGGCGACCGGGGGGATGACGATTCCCAGCTCAGCGAGACGCGCGGTAACAGACACGTGGTTTCCCTAACCGTTCAGTGGACGCTTGAAATAGGCGACAAGTCCGCCTTCAGGGCCAGCAATGATGGTGACGAGTTCCCAGCCTTCCTCACCCCACGTGTTGAGAATCTGCGTGGTCGAGTGAATGATGAGTGGCGTTGTCGCATATTCCCAAAGGCTCACGATTGCTCCGTTTCGGAAATTCTTAGGTTGACTGGGTAATCTTGAGTCTATGCCCAACCTATTTACGCGTTTCACGACCACTGTCGGCTCTTGGCTCGGTTTGGGCATCGTCGGACTCATTTCAGGTGTCCTCGTTACGGTCATGATCGCTCCGACCCTCGCCGTGAGCGGAATCGCGATCAAGAACACTCTGTCGGTATTCGACGCGCTTCCAGACTTTATTGAAATCGGTCGTCAAGCTCAGAACAATGAAATTTATGTGCAAAAGAGTTCGGACAAAGAGAAGGGCTACGTGAAGATTGCCGATGTGTATTGGCAAAACCGAGTTGAGGTCCCGCTTGACGAGATGTCGCAATACCTCAAGGACGCGGCGATTGACGGCGAAGATCGTCGTTTTTACGAACACAAAGGTGTCGACCTCACCGGAATCATTCGCGCCGCAATCGGGAATGTCACCGCTGGCGGCGTAACGTCCGGTGCGTCGACTCTCACCATGCAACTCATCAAGAACGTTTACGTCCAGCGCGCCGAAGCGTTGCCGTCCGAGGAAGAACGAACCGCCGCCTACGCCGAAGCGACGGCGACGAGTACTGAGCGCAAACTGAAGGAAATCAAACTTGCGATTGGACTCGAGAAGCGTTTCAGTAAAGAGCAAATTCTGGAAGCGTACCTCAACATATCCGGGTTCGGTGGAAACACCTATGGAGTTGAAGCCGCCGCAAATCGCTATTTCGGGGTCAGCGCTAAAGACGTCACTATTGCGCAGGCTGCGTCGCTCTTGGCCATTGTCCAATACCCCGTGCTGCGAAATCTCGCACAACCTGAAAACTTTCCTGCGAACCAGTTGCGCCGCGACGACATCCTGAGGTCAATGCGCGATGCCGGACACATCACCGACGCCGAGTATCAAGAGGCCGTGTCAATTCCCGTTGACGAAAATTTCATCAACCTTCAGGACCCATCGAGTGGTTGTATCGCGGCCCAGAAATATTCACGGCATTTCTGCGATTACGTTGTGAAAAACGTGACGAACTTCGAGGCGCTCGGGGCGACGGTCGATGAGCGAATCACGAACTGGAACATCGGCGGGTACAAGCTGTACACGACTCTTGACAATTCGTTACAGAAATTTGCTCAAAAAGAGGTGTGGAATGTCCCCAAGTCCTCAACCCTCATGAAAATTGGTGCGGCATACGACTCGGTAGAGGTTGGCACGGGCCGCGTCCTGGCGATGACGCAGAACACGATATTCAATGACACCCTCGAAGGTGGCGGGGCTGAAGCCAGCGCCGTCAACTTCTCGACCGACCGGGATTACGGTGGGTCGAGCGGGTTCCAGACTGGGTCAACCTACAAGATCATGGGTCTTCTCGCCTGGCTAGATTCTGGCCGTGGTCTGAACGAAGTTGTCGACGCGAGCGAGTTCACAAAAGACCAGTCTCAGTTTTTGGACACC
>JAEMRP010000092.1:0-1757 GCA_016463265.1 Microbacteriaceae bacterium
TCGATGAGGTGGATCGGGCCGCCGGATCGAGGGGCGACTACCGGCACACCGGCGGCTTGTGCCTCTTGAATCGTTTGCCCGAAAGTTTCTTCGGTACCGAAGTGGACAAAGGCGTCCATCGCGGCGTAGGCGATCTGAAGTTCACGTCCGCTGCGACTGCCGACAAAGGCTACCGATGTAGAGGGGAGCATCGCCTCGAGGCGCGCCCGTTCGGGGCCGTCGCCGATCAGAATAATGCGGGTGTTGGGGATACTCGTGAGTTCTCTAAAACGGTCGACCTGTTTTTCCGCCGCGAGTCGTCCGACGTAACCGATTATGTGTTCGCCGTTCGGAGCGTGCTTCTGTCGGAAGGCGACCGCGTCGTCGGCAAAACGGTTGTTGGGGTGGAAACCCTCGAGGTCAACACCTCGGCCCCACACCGCGAGATTCTTGACACCCAGTTCGGTGAGTGCATCCCGTGCGATCGGTGTTGGCGCGAGCGTCACAGTAGCTGCGTTGTGGGTGTTCACGACGAATCGGTCCACCATCGGTTTGGCAACGGCCATCCCGTATCGGTGAAGATAGCCGGCAATATCGGTCTGGTACACGGCGACCGAGGCAATCGAATTTCGTTGCGCGTAGGCGATGGCTTGAGCACCGAGTGCGAACGGGCTTGCGACGTGCATGAGGTCGGGTGCGATTCGGTCGAGAAGGTTCGTCAGTGCGAGGCTCGGAATTCCGACCGCGAATTTGACGAGAGGGATGCTGGGAACGACGTAAACCGGGATGCCCTCAAACTCTGGTCCGGGCCGAGTCGGGGCGACAATCGAGACGTCGTGACCGAGAACACGCTGGTGTCGCGCCACCCGAATCACGGAATTCGTTACACCGTTGAGTTGAGGCAGGAACGACTCCGTCACGATAACAATCTTCACCCCTTTAGAGTCGGTCCATGGGGTGTCGAATTGGCGCATTCTCGGTAAATGTCAGGTGAACGCACGGGGTACGGTAGAACCATGATTATGGTGGCTTCCGAGGATTTGCTGCCCTGGTTTAACGACACCATCGCGACGGCGGGAATCATTGCCTTTTATCTGTTGATTTGGGGCTTGGTGTTCGCCGGGACCGGACTATTTGTTGGGGCATTCATTCCGTTTATCACGGGTGACACACTCTTGTTTGCATCGGGATTGCTCGCCGCCACAATCGTGGGGGTCGACGTGATCGTCCTAGCCATCGGTACCGGAATCGCCGCATTCATGGGTGACCAATTGGGATTTGTCATGGGCCGCAATTTGGGCAGACCCTATCTTGACGCGCGGACCGGCGCGCGAATGAAGAAGATTGTTGTCGGCGTCGAATCGATGTACCACCGATACGGCTGGTGGTCGGTTGTCATCGCTCGATTCGTCCCGTGGGCGCGCGTCTTCGTCCCCTGGGTCGCCGGCATCGGTCGCATGAACTATTACCAATTCCTCACCTCGAACGCCACCGGTGCAATCCTGTGGGGCGTCGGTCTGACCTTCGCGGGGTGGGGCGCCTATTTCATTCCCGGCGTGAAATCTGCCGCGTACGTCATCGCTGGCGTGGTGATTTCACTGTCGCTTGTCGCCGGCTACCGGACCTGGCGCGCCAACAAAGTGGTCGAGGAGAACTGACGTGAGTTCGCGCGGACCCCTCGACGGGATCCTTGTCGTCGACTTGTCTCGCGCCGTCGCTGGACCGCAGGCCGCGCAAATGCTCGGTGACCTTGGTGCTCGCGTCATCAAAATCGAATC
>JAEMRP010000092.1:1857-4341 GCA_016463265.1 Microbacteriaceae bacterium
GTGGGAATCCCGATCTCTGATGTGCTCGCCGGAATGAACGGCGCGTTCGGGATAGTCGCCGCGCTCTTCGACCGCGAAAAGACGGGCACGGGAAAAATCATTCGCACGTCTCTTCTCGCCTCGACCGTTGGCGCTCACGTTTATCAAGGCACCGCGCAGACGGTGGCGGGCGTTTCGGGGACGGCTCGGGGTAACCACCACCCGTCGCTTGCGCCGTACGGGCTTTTCCACTGCGCCGACTCTCATGTGCAGATCGCGGTCGGAACAGAAGGACACTGGGAAGCGTTGTGTCGCGTGCTCGACCTCACGGCCGACTCCCGTTTCGACACCAACGCGGGACGAGTCACGTTCGTAGACGATTTGATCACGGTCATCAACGGGGCGTTGTCGACGTGGAAGTTGGGCGACGTGCTCGACGCCCTCGCCGCCGCCAGTGTCCCCGCGGGAAAGGTTCGGTCGGTGGGCGATGTGTATTCCTGGGACCAAACGCGGTCGCAGGGACTGGTCGTGTCGGTTGACCACTCAACGCTTGGACCTATTGACATCCCCGGACCGCCGTTGCGGTGGTTCGCCGGAGCAACCGAAGTTACTCCGACGCACCACTCTGCACCCCCGACGCTCGGTGAGCACACCGACGCGGTCATGCGTTGGCTCGCTGACGACTAGCGCTTCGTCGGCTTTTTCGTCGAGACGGGTTTCGTCGATCGGCGGGCGGCGACGCGACGCACGAGCCACCTGCCGAGCCAGGCGAGTCCGGCGATAACGGGAAGCCACGGGATAACCATTCCGATCGCGACAACGGTGCCGCTGAAGAACGCGAGGAGCCCGTACCAGCCGGCGACGATTCCACCCCAGAAGTCATCGGGAATGGGGTCGGTCGCACTTTCCGGAAGACCGATGTCAACCTGAACCGTGGAGAGCGCGATTGGATCGCTGTAGTAGCGCATCTCGGATTGCAACTGCTCGAGTTGGGCTTGGCGATCAGCGAGGGCCGTCTCAATCTCGATGAGATCCTGTACGGTCTGCGCTGAGTTTTCCAGGGCCGTGAATCGAGCGATGGAGGACTCCAGCGCCGAGATGCGTGCTTCATAGTCCGTGACGGTGAGCGTCACGTCGCTTGAATTTTGGCTGAGGTTCTGCACGGTTGCAATCTCGTCCAGTCCCGTGAGGAACGAGTCAATCGCGGCGGCGGGTATGCGAACGGTCAAGGAAACCGACGTAATCTTTCCGTCGTTGTCGCTGTAGGCCGATCGCCCGTCAATCTTGCCCTGAGCAGCTGTGCTTCGTTTTTCCACCTCGTCGGCGACGGCCACCGGGTCATCTCCGGTAAGAAATGCATAGGCGGTGGTGATGATTGACTCGTCACGATACGACGAGATTCCGGCAGCAGAACCAAGGTCGTTAGCGCTTTCGCTGGCGACGGGCGCGCCGAGGTCGTATCCGGCGAAATCCGAGACGGATAGTTCTGGGCTGGTGGACGAACAACCAGTCAGGGCAATCGCAGACAGCGCGAGGACGGCAAACAGCGGTGTTTTCTTCATGTTCGTCACCATACGCCTGTGATTGTTCGGTGCCTAACGGAAACATCCAAGAATTGTCCAAGATTACCGAGCCGCGAGCCGGGAATCCGCACGGATCAGTGCGCAGCGAGGTGGCGCAAATCCGGCAGTGACTTGACGAACAGAGCGGGAACGAGTGTGGCTAGCCCCGCAAAAACGGTCGCCACAACGAAGCCTCCACTGGCCCCCCAGGCGTCGATGGACACACCAGCAACGGCGCTCGCGAGGGCCGCGCCACCGACCCAGCCCGTACCGAGCCAACCGAGGCTCTCGGGGATGTTCCCCTTGGACACCGATTCGGTTGCGATCGCGTATTGAACGGTCATCGCCGGCGCGACGCCCAAACCGGAAATGAAGAGTGCCATGGTGAGGAGGATTGGATCCACCGTGAACATGGCGAGTCCAGTACCAAGGGCAACGATCCCGAGGCGCCGAGACAACGACCAGGGTCCCATGGGGGTGTGGCCCATTGCGAGCCCCGCGATGAGCGACGATAGCGCCCACAGCCCAAGGACGATGCCGGCGATAGATTCCTTTTCGCTGCCGAATGCGGCGACGGTTGCGGCCTCGATTGCACCGAAGGAACCGACCACGAGAAATCCACTCAGAACGCCGATGATGACCGCTCGATTTTTGAGGACGGAACCGAGTCGCCCGCTCGATTTCTCGAGTTGTGCTGCCCCGACCTCTTTGCGACTGAGGAACCACAGCCCGCCGCCGGCACCGAAGACGATGGTGGACAGTACGGCAGTGGTCGAGTCGATTTGGGTGGCGAGAAACACGGTGATGACGGGGCCGGCAATCCAGATGAGTTCTTGGATGCTCGCATCGAGTGCCTGTAGCGACTGCAATTGCCGTTGAGGGACGAGTGACGGGTACACGGCGCGTGCGGCGGGTTGGATCGGCGCAAGCGATGCACCGATGA
>JAEMRP010000093.1 GCA_016463265.1 Microbacteriaceae bacterium
GGTTTTTCCTTGGCGATAATCGCTTCAATTGCGGCTGTCGTGATCGGTTCGATGTAGGTCGCATCGGCGAAATCCGGATCGGTCATGATGGTCGCAGGATTCGAATTGATGAGAATCACACGAATCCCCTCCTCGCGAAGGACACGACAGGCTTGAGTGCCCGAATAATCGAACTCGGCGGCTTGACCAATCACAATCGGCCCAGAGCCGATAACGAGCACCGAGCGAATATCATCGCGCTTCGGCATTAGGTGGCTCCCCCGCTCCTCAGCACAAGGTCGCGGAATTCGTCGAACAAGTAGGTGGAATCGTGGGGTCCGGCGGCCGCTTCCGGGTGGTACTGGACACTGAACGCGGGTCGATCGAGAGCGCGCAACCCCTCGACACAATCGTCGTTTAACCCGACGTGGCTCACTTCGACGCGGCCGAACCCCGACGGCGATTCGATGATGCCCTCGGTCGGTGCGTCCACCGCAAAACCATGGTTGTGGGCGGTGATCTCGATGCGACCGGTTCTCTTGTCGAGCACGGGCTGATTGATTCCCCGATGACCGTAGGTGAGTTTGTACGTCTCGAACCCCAGCGCGCGGCCGAGAAGCTGGTTGCCGAAGCAGATTCCAAAGAACGGAATACGCCGCTCAAGAATTCCGCGCAAAACCTCAATGTGGCGGCCAGACGCGCTCGGGTCGCCCGGTCCGTTGGAATAAAAAACCCCAACCGGGTTGATTGCGAGTATCCCCTCCAGCGTCACCGACTGCGGCAATACGTGAACATCAAAACCACGAGAAGCGAGGTAGCCAAGCGTCGCGTTCTTGATACCCAGGTCAACGACAGCGAGGACGCCGATCGAGGGCCCGATCGCAGGAACCACATAGGCCTCCGTCACCGAGACCTCAGCTGACAGATTGCGACCGGACATTACGGGAGCCGCAGCGACCGCCGTCAGATACTGCTCGGTCGTGCGACCGTCAAGCGGAAAAATACCTGCCCTCATCGCTCCTGCCTCCCGAATGATGCGGGTGATGGCTCGAGTGTCGACTCCCGAGATCCCGACAACGGCACTCGCAACCAGATCGTCGTCGAGGCTTCGCTGTGAGCGGAAGTTGGACGGGCGGCGAGCGGGGTCACGGACAACATAGCCCTCAACCCAAATCTGAACGGACTCTTCGTCTTCGGTGTTCATCCCGGTGTTGCCGATGTGGGGTGCTGTCTGGACGACAATTTGACCAGCGTAGGACGGGTCCGTGAGTGTCTCTTGGTACCCGCTCATCCCCGTCTGAAAAACAATCTCGCCAATTCGCTCGCCGACAGCGCCAAACGAGGCACCATCGAATCGGTGGCCATCTTCGAAGACCAGGGTGGTGTTGGGGGTCATGCGTTTCTCACGATCTCGGGTTCGACAAGAAAACCGTCGACGACGGTTTCCGTGCCGTTGAAAATGGTCGACACGACTCGTCCGGGCAGGACGGTCCCGATGAACGGGCTATTGGTCGAGCGGCCGTGCAACCGGCTCGTATCCCAATTTGCCGTGTGAGCTGGGTCGACGAGCGTGATGTTCGCCTTACTACCTACCGCCAACGGAGCTCCATAGCCGCCGACCCGCCCGATTGCCGCAGGGGCAACCGACAGGATGCGAGCAACATCCGGCCACGTGATGTGACCGGCGTCGACAAGTGTGTGTTGCACGACGCTCAGCGCTGATTCGAGGCCGACCATCCCAAAGGACGCGTCGTGCCACGTGCAATCCTTGGTCGAGCTCGCGTGTGGAGCGTGGTCGGTTGCCACGATATCGATTGTGCCATCAGCGACGGCCAGCCGAAGTTGCTGAACATCGTCGGCTGTGCGCAACGGCGGGTTGACCTTGAATACAGGGTCATACGTGAGCGCACAATCATCAGTCAGAAGCAAGTGATGCGGCGTGACCTCTGCCGTGACCGCTATTCCACGCTTTTTTGCCCACCGAATCACGTCGACAGAACCGGCTGTCGAGATGTGGCAGACGTGCAATCGAGCCCCAACATATTCGGCCAACAAGACGTCGCGAGCAATAATCGATTCCTCCGCCACGCTCGGCCAACCGCGAAGACCCAGTTCGCTCGACACGCGTCCCTCGTTCACGACGGCGTCAATTGTGAGTCGAGGGTCCTGCGCGTGTTGGGCAATCACTCCGCCAAACGTTGAGACGTATTCGAGCGCACGTCGCATCAGCAGTGGGTCGCCGACGCACCTGCCATCGTCCGAGAACACTGTCACCGCGGCCGAGCTGTGGGCCATGCCCCCGATATCGGCGAGTTGCTCGCCATCGAGATTCCTGGTCACCGCACCGATGGGACGCACCTGAACATACCCGGCGTGCCTACCGCGCTCTGCGACGAGTTCGACAAGTTCCGCGGTATCCGCGACGGGACTCGTGTTCGCCATCGTGTGGACCGTGGTAAACCCGCCTGCTGCCGCTGCGCGAGAGCCCGAGAGGATCGTTTCCGATCCTTCGCCGCCGGGTTCTCGAAGATGAGAGTGCAGATCGACGAGTCCCGGCAAAGCAATGATTCCGTGTGCGTCGATTACTCGATCGGCTGAAACCTTGACGGTGCCGACCTCGCGAATAGTGTCGCCGTCGATAAGAATGTCAGTCGCGCCTTCTCCCATGAGTGACGCGCCGCGGATAAGAATCGTCATCGAGAGTCCCCCATCAGTGTGTAAAGGACAGCCATCCGAACTGCGACACCGTTCGCAACCTGCTCCGTGACGGTCGATTGCGGTGAATCGGCAACGCTTCCTGAAATCTCTAACCCTCTATTCATGGGGCCGGGATGCATCACGATCGAGGTCGGCGGCAATCGACGCAGCCGCGAATCGTTCATCCCCCACAACTGGGTGAACTCGGACTCGGAGGGGAAAAATCCGCTCGTCATTCTCTCCCTTTGGACCCGAAGAGTCATGACGACGTCGGGCTGTAGGTCAATCGCCTCATCGAGAGTTGACACGATCGCCGCGCCCCAACTGTCGATTTCACGAGGAAGGAGGGTTTGCGGCGCCGCTAGCGTCACGGTTGCTCCGAGGGTTCTGAGGAGCAATGCGTTGCTCCGTGCGACGCGCGAGTGAAAAATGTCTCCCACAATCACAACCGAGATTCCGGCAAGGTTCGAACCGCGGGCATTTTCACCCCGAAGTCGCGATCGCATCGTGAACGCGTCCAGGAGGGCCTGTGTGGGGTGTTCGTGTGTTCCGTCGCCCGCGTTGATGATGTGCGCGTCCACCCAGCCGCTGTTGACAACAGTCGACGCAACCCCGGAGTGCGGGTGGCGCAAAACGATGAAATCCGCTCCCATGGCCTCGAGCGTTTGAAGGGTGTCCTTAAGGCTCTCGCCCTTTGAAACGCTCGATCCCTGGGTCGTGAACGTCGTGACGTCGGCACTAAGAGCTAGGGCGGCAGCCTCAAACGAGAGCCGAGTTCGGGTGCTGTCCTCAAAGAAGACGTTCGCGACAGTCTTGCCACGCAATGTCGGTAGTTTCTTTACCTCCCGCGTTCGAACATCAACCATGTCCATCGCTGTATCGAGAATTGCTACCGTGGGAGTCGCCTCGAGGCCACGGGCCGAAATGAGGTGTTTCACGCAATGCTCACCTCGTCTAAATCATCGACTTCGGCTATCGAAACATTGACGCGTTCGCTCGTCGAGGTCGGTAAGTTCTTGCCGACGAAGTCCGCGCGAATCGGCAACTCTCGGTGTCCGCGATCGACCAAAACCGCGAAGCGAACCACGTCGGGGCGACCGAGTGCAGTGATGGCGTCCAACGCTGCTCGTGCGGTTCGCCCAGAGAACAGAACGTCGTCGACGAGGATCACGGTGGACCCATCAACACCCGACGAAGGGATTTCCGTCGCTACCGTGGCGCGAGTGGATTGAGTTGCAAGATCGTCACGGTACATGGTGACGTCGAGGGTCCCCACCTGAACGTCCTGGGGTTCGATATCGGCGACGAGACGCGCGAGTCGCCGAGCCAGGTGGACACCTCGAGTCGGGATTCCCAGAAAAATGAGACCGAAACGACCGCGTTGCGATTCGACAATCTCGTGCGCAATACGCTTAAGGGCCCGGTCGATGTCGGGCTTCGTGAGAACGACACGCGTCATTTGCTTCTTCCTTTCCCGCCTCACAGGACGCTTTAAAGGATTTCCATCTATCAATCTAGTCGGAGATTTGTCTCTTTCGTGTGACCGCGCCCAAAATCCCTCCGATAAAGGTGACCGCATCATCCGACCCGTACTCCGCGGCGAGCGACAGCGCTTCGGACCGAACCACGTCCGACGGAGTGTCGG
>JAEMRP010000094.1 GCA_016463265.1 Microbacteriaceae bacterium
GCTGCCGGTGATGCACTGTACAGTGCGGGTTCAGCGGAATGGTCAGCAAACGGAAAGGCAAAAGAAGCGCTCCTGAGCGAATACCAGCACCTGCTCACCGAAAAGGCCCCCGATGTCGCAAAGCGTGGTTTTCGCGAGTTGCAAACCAAATGGGACCTCATCGGAAATGTCGCAAAAGCTGACGAACGCAAAATCAACGACGGACTACGTGTGATTGAGCGTTACGTTCGCACTCTCGAAACAGAGCAACTGGAACGCACGAACCCGGCAAAGGTTGCTCTTCGATCAGGTTTCGCCGCTCAGGTAGAGGCTGCCATTGCCGAACTCGAAGCACAGGCTGCCGGTCTCGATGATTCCGACGCGATGGCCCGAATCCAGTCCGAAATTGCGTCGAAGAAAGAGTGGCTCGCCGCGATCGGCTAGCCAGCATTCACGCGATAGACGTCGTACACCGCGTCGATTCGCCTCACGGCTGAAAGCACGCGGTCAAGGTGCGTGGTGTCCGACATTTCAAAAACAAACCGCGACGTTGCAAGGCGCTGAGAATCCGTTTGAACCGTAGCGGTGAGGATATTCACGTGGTGCTCCGAGAGAACCCGCGTAATGTCAGACAGCAAGCCGCCGCGATCGAGCGCTTCGACCTGAATGTGGACTCTGAAAACTGTCGACGATGAACCGGCCCATTCGACCTCAATCATGCGCTCCAATTCTCCATCGAAACCCTTGATGTTGGGACAATCATCCCGGTGAACACTCACGCCGTTACCGCGAGTGATGAATCCGACGATGGCGTCGCCCGGAACCGGGGTGCAACACTTTGCCAGTTTGACCAGGATGTCAGCGGCACCGCGCACAAGAACTCCAGAGTCGGTTTCGCGATTCGTGGTTGGCTTTCGAGTTGGAACAACGAAAACGGTTTCCTCATCGTGTTCGACGTCGTTGACGAACACCATAATCTTTTCCAGAACAGACTGGGTTGACACTTGCCCTTCGCCGAGCGCAGCGTAAAGACTGTCGACGTTTTCGTATTTCAGCGCGGTGGCAACCGAAGCCAGGTTTTGAGCGGACAGGACTCGCGAAAGGGACAGGTTCTTCTTCCGAACAACTTTCGCAAGTGCCTCACGCCCGCTCTCGATTGCTTCGTCGCGGCGTTCCTTGGTGAACCAGCTACGGATCTTTGAACGCGCGCGCTGGCTGCTCGCGAAATTCAGCCAATCCTGACTGGGACCGGCCTCGGGGTTCTTCGACGTAAGAACCTCGACGGTGTCGCCCGAACCGAGTTTTGTATCAAGCGGCACGAGGCGACCGTTAACCTTAGCGCCCATTACCCGATGACCGAGTTCGGTGTGCACCGCGTAACCGAAATCGACCGGGGTCGCGCCAGCGGAAAGCCCAATCACCTTGCCCTTCGGTGTGAAAACGTAAACTTCTTTCGCGCCGATTTCATAGCGAAGCGTGTCCAAAAACTCGGAAGGGTCCTCTGTCTCGCCTTCCCAGTCGGTGATATGCGCCAACCACGCCATGTTCTCGTCCGGCAAAATCTCGTCGCTCGATTTGGTGCCCAAAACTTGGCGCTCTTTGTACTTCCAGTGGGCAGCCACACCGTATTCCGCGCGCTTGTGCATATCCGCGGTCCGGATTTGAATTTCGACGGATTTACCGTCGGGACCGAATACTGTCGTGTGCAACGACTGATAAAGGTTGAACTTGGGTGTCGCGATGTAGTCCTTGAAGCGCCCCGGAATCGGATTCCACCGCGCGTGAACTGCCCCGAGAGCCGCGTAACAGTCGCGGATCGACGACACCAATATCCGAATGCCGGTGAGATCATAGATTTCTTGAAAATCTCGGGACTGCCGAATCATCTTCTGGTAAATCGAATAGTGCTGCTTCTGTCGCCCCGCCACTTGTGCCTTCACGCGCGCTGTCTTCAGGTCTCCCGAAATCAACTCAATGATTTCCTTGACAAAACGGTCACTTTCGGGCGTTCTCTCTGTGACGAGAGAATCAATCTCGACATAGAGTTTCGGGTGCAGGACGGCAAACGACAGGTCTTCGAGCTCCCACTTGATGGTCTGAATGCCTAGGCGGTGAGCGAGGGGCGCATAGATTTCGAGCGTCTCGCGTGCTTTTCGCTCGGCAGACTCTGAGTCGACGAAGCCCCACGTTCGAGCGTTATGCAACCGGTCGGCAAGTTTGATCAGAATTACTCGGATGTCCTTGGACATCGCGACGACCATCTTGCGCACCGTTTCGGCTTGTGCATCCTCGCCAAGTTTGAGCTTGTCGAGTTTGGTGACACCGTCTACCAGCAGGCCAATCTCGGGACCGAAGTCCCGCGTGACCGCATCCAGGGTGTACTCGGTGTCCTCGACCGTGTCGTGCAGCAGTGCCGCAGCGATCGTCTTGGCACCGATGCCCAAGTCGACGAGAATTTCTGCAACCGCGAGAGGGTGGGTGATGTAGGGCTCACCCGATTTACGCAGTTGCCCGTCGTGCGCTTTCTTTGCCACCTGATACGCGCGTTCGACGATTGCGACGTCTGCTCGAGGGTTTGTCTGCCGAAGCGCCCGGAGAATTCGTTCGAGCGCTCCACCGGTTTCTGAACGAGAGAAAAGTCTTGGGAGAAGCGCGCGACGCTGTGCCGAACCGCTGGTGCTGGTATCCGACATTGCGCCTCCTGACTTCAGTTTAGGCGTGTGACGTTAGCGAACGGCTCCTGAAGCGTTTCGGACGATTTCGGTTCGATCCTTGCGCCCTTGCTTGGCGGATTCCGACTCACCCTCGCGAAGCTGTGCGTACAGCGGTGCGGCGATGAACATCGTCGAATAGGCGCCACACAAAATTCCCACGAAAAGGCTCAGCGCGATATCGCGCAGGGTTCCCGCACCCAACAGCATCGAACCAATAAACAGAATCGATGCGACGGGCAGTGCGGCCACCACACTGGTGTTGATTGACCGCACCAACGTCTGGTTAACAGCAAGGTTGACGGACTCGGCGAACGTGCGTTTCGATTCGTCATACGCAATCGACGTGTTTTCACGAATCTTGTCGAACACCACAACGGTGTCGTAAAGCGAATACCCGAGAATCGTCAAAAGTCCAATCACGGCAGCAGGCGTCACTTCGAGGCCGAGGGCTCCATAGATGGCAGCCGTGATCGTGAGGTCGTGGACGACGGCAACCATGGCCGCCACCGACATTTTCCAGGTCCGGAAGTACAGGGCCATAACGATACTGACAAGGACGAGGAAGATTATCAACGCTCTCAGCGCTTGGCTCGTGATGTCCGAACCCCACGACGCCCCGATGAACGATGACGTCACCTGGTCGACCGGCACCGAATAGGCGTCCGCGAGGGAAACACGAAGCGCATCGGTCTCCTCCGCCGTCAATTGTTCGGTCTGGACGCGAACGGACTTCCCACCCACGATCGAGATCTTCGGAGCAGCCGCTTCACCGACTTCGGATGTGATTGTCTGCTCGGCTATCGCGGTGTCTGTAGAGGCCGGGTTCGAAATCTGAAACTCCGAGCCGCCACGGAATTCGATTCCGAAGGCGAACCCTCCGCGCAACGTCGTAATCACCACCGCAATTACGATGAGCGTTGCCGACATCAGGTACCAAAGGACGCGGCGCCCAATGAAATTGAGGCTGGTTTCGCCTGTGTACAAGCGGTTTCCGAACCGGGTGATGGCACTCACTGGTCACCTCCGTTTTCCAAAGCCTTGCGCTCGGCGATCGACTGACGCTTCTGTGACTCTTTCGACACTCGCGAGCGCTTGTCGGCCGATACGGATTTGTCAACACGGAATTCCCCGCGTCCTCGATACACCGCACCGAGTGCGCTGCCATCCAGACCGCTCCAGGCGTGCCCCGAGGTGAAGAAGCGCGTGCGAGCAAGAAGTTGCAACAGAGGGTGAGTGAACAAGATCACGATGAGAAGATCGACGACCGTCGTCACACCGAGTGTGAAGGCGAAACCACGCACGTTTCCTACTGCGAGGGCGAACAAAACGACCGCCGCCAAGAGATTGACGACGCCAGAGACGATGATTGTCCGAGACGCGCGCTTCCAGCCTGTTTCAACGGCGGCAATGACCGAACGGCCTTCACGCAACTCATCTCGAACGCGTTCGAAATAGACGATGAAGGAGTCGGCAGTGATGCCGATCGCGACAATGAGACCTGCAACGCCCGCGAGGGACAGCCGGTACCCGTTGGCCTGCGATAGGTATGTAATCACGACGTACGTCAGAGCCGCCGCGATTCCGAGCGAGCTGATTGTCACGA
>JAEMRP010000095.1:0-3480 GCA_016463265.1 Microbacteriaceae bacterium
CATTGGATTCCGCCGATGCCCTTCGGCAGCTGGTAACGGAGGTTCGCGATCGGCTGGGGGCTGTCGCTGGGGTGGTGGCTCTCGGTGCCGAGATCGATGGCAAAGCAGCGGTAATCGTCGCAACGACCCCGGACGCGCGAACTGCAGGACTATCCGCTGGAACACTGGCGAAGCGTGCGGCCGCAGTACTCGGCGGTGGCGGTGGCGGACGCGACGACGTTGCTCAGGGCGGAGGCGCCGATCCGGCGTTGATCGCGTCGGCGCTCGAGGACATCCGAGCAGCTCTCGGAGCATAGGAAATGCGAACCGGGACCCGAATTGGAATCGACGTGGGCACCGCTCGCGTCGGCGTTGCGCGGAGTGATGCACTCGGCCTCATGGCCGTTCCCGTGATCACGCTGCCGCGACAGTCGGCACTCGAGGAGCTCGCGTCGCTCGCGACAGAATACGACGCTATCGAATTTGTGTGCGGGCTCCCGCTGTCACTTGATGGCTCGGACACGGCATCGACCGTGGATGCGCGTCAGTTCGCGCTTGACCTGTACAACGCAACCGGAGTAATAGTGCGGCTCGTCGACGAACGGTTAACCACGGTGACGGCGCAGCACGCACTGCACGACGCCTCCCACTCGACACGGTCGGGTAGAGCAATGATTGACCAAGTAGCGGCAACAATCCTGCTCGACAGTGCTCTGAATGCGGAACGAACGGGTAATACACTGGGGGAAACGGTAGGAGAACCATGAGTGAAACACGTCGTGATGCGCGCAATAAATCGTCGAGGCGCGGTTGCGGAATAATCGCCGCTGTTCTCGTCGTCATCCTAGCTATTGGTGTGGGTGGCGCGTGGGTCGCATGGACCACCTACGAGCCAAAAATCAGGGAGATTCTGGGGTTATCCGCTGATAATGATTACACTGGTACGGGTGTCGCCCCCGAAGTTCAGATCATCGTTGAAGAGGGCGAATACGGCGATGTGATCGCACAGAAGCTCGTAGACGCCGGTGTAACGAAATCATTCGATGCGGTGTATCGGCTGTTGCTCGCTGATTCGTCCATCGTTTTTACCCCCGGAAGTTACACGCTGAAAACAGAAATGAGTGCAGCTTCGGCAATCGCGATCCTGAGCGATACCTCGAACCGCATCACCCTTAAAGTCACGATTCCGGAGGGCTCTGTTCTCACGACGACGTTTGCCACTCTGAGCGAAGCCACAGGGATTGCGGTGGCGGACTTTGAGGCGGCGTCTGTCGATCCGACGGTATTCGGAATCCCCGCCAAGGCGCCATCGGTCGAAGGTTTTCTGTTCCCCGCGACCTACGAATTCGATCCCACTCAAGATGCGTCCTCCATTATCCAAACCATGGTTGATGAAATGAATGCCCGGCTCGATGCCCTCGGAGTCGAGCCGAGCAAACGATATTCGGTTGTTACGTTTGCCGCGCTCGTTCAGCGCGAGGCGGGCAGCAATACAGATGATTTCGCCAAAATTGCGCGAGTTTTTCAGAATCGACTCGACGCGGATTGGAACTTGGAGTCGGACGCAACCGTCGCCTACGGAACCGGCAACCTTCACACAGTGTGGACAACCGACGAAGAGCGGGCGGACGCCGGAAACCTCTACAACACCTATGTTCACAAGGGTCTCCCCGTGGGACCAATCGGTTTGCCGGGTGAAGTTGCATTGGAAGCAGTACTGGAACCGGCGGAGGGCCCGTGGTTCTTCTTCGTGCCAGTGAACCTCAAGACCGGAGAGACCAAGTTCTCCGAGACGACCGCACAACACGGCGCAGCTGTCCAGGAACTTCGAACCTGGTGTAACGCCAGTGCTGCGAATGCCGCCTATTGTGACTAGGAACTTCGGAGTCCTTGGTAGCCCGATCGGCCACTCGCAATCACCAGTACTACATCGTGCCGCAATTTCGGCACTCGGAATTGATGCCGCTTATGGATCAACTGAGGTCACCGAATCGGAGCTTGTGGGTTTTCTGGAGTCGCTCGACGACACGTGGGTCGGATTGTCGCTGACGATGCCGCTCAAGCAGGTCGTAAGACCGATGCTCGCCCGAGAGTGCGCCACTTCGACTCTGACCGGCGCGGTCAATACCGCCGTTCGTCGTCCGGATGGCTGGGAGGGCTACAACACCGACGTGTGGGGAGCCACCACCGCCATCCGACAGCAATGGGGAACGGAGTTCCGACGTGCGATCCTGCTCGGCGCTGGTGCTACCGCATCCTCTCTCGTTGTGTCGATGCACGATCTCGGAGTTGAGTCGCTGGACATCGTGGTTCGCGACCCAAGCCGAACGGAAGACGTTCAGGCGGTCGCGCGTCATTTGGGAATTTACGCCAGAGTCGCGCCATTCGGCCAATCGCTCGATTCGGCCGATCTTTTGGTCAGTAGCCTCCCTGCCTCCGCCGTGCTCACGCCGGAAATCCTGGGCGGCCTCGACGCCGTCGCATTGTTCGACGTCGTCTATCAACCATGGCCAAGTGCGCTCGGGAAAGAATGGGCTGTGCGTGGTCTCACGTCAGTCAGTGGGTTGCACATGTTGCTGTGGCAGGCTGTTCGGCAAGCCAGAATCTTCTATGGCGAATCGGTGGACGAACCGTTGCCCGATGAAGAGGTAGTCGTTACGGCAATGCGCGCCGCGGTTGGTCTCTAACGAACCTCCCATCTGGAACAATAGGACCATGCGATGGCTGACTGCGGGGGAATCACACGGACCAGAGCTCATCGGCATCATCGAGGGGCTCCCGTCGGGAATCCACGTGTCTCTTGATGACATCCGTAGCGATCTCGCTCGTCGGCGTCTTGGTTACGGCCGAGGTGCGCGAATGAAATTCGAGGCTGACGAAGTTTTCGTCTCGGGCGGAGTGCGCCACGGACTGACGATGGGTGGACCGGTCGCGCTGCGCATCATCAACACCGAATGGCCGAAGTGGACTGAGGTCATGAGCGTCGAACCGGTTGACCCCGCGGTCCTGGAGACTGCTCGCGGCGCTGCGCTCACGCGACCCCGGCCTGGTCACGCCGATTTGACGGGGATGCAGAAATACGATTTCGACGAAGCTCGCCCCGTGCTCGAGCGGGCGTCTGCGCGAGAAACCGCGACACGTGTCGCACTGGGAGCAGTCGCTCGTGCTTTTCTCTCTGAACTGGGAATCGAAGCGGTCGCCCACACTGTGGCGATTGGTATCGTCGCGGTACCCGACGGTACGGCACTTCCTCGACCGTCGGATGTTGAGTCTCTGGATGCCGATCTGCTGCGTTGTTTCGATGACGCGACGTCTGTCCGAATGGTCGCCGCGGTAGACGGCGCTCACAAGGACGGCGACACGCTCGGCGGCGTGGTCGAGGTGTTGGTTTACGGCGTGCCACCCGGACTCGGCTCTTTCGTGCACTGGGATCGTCGACTCGACTCGCGTCTCGCTGCCGCACTTATGGGAATTCAGGCGATCAAGGGTGTCGAGGTCGGA
>JAEMRP010000095.1:3490-4211 GCA_016463265.1 Microbacteriaceae bacterium
GGAGATGGGTTTGAGACAACGCGACGTCCCGGAAGCGCCGCGCACGATGAAATCGTGCAGGGCGACGGACTTGAGCGTCTGAGCGATCGCGCCGGCGGCATCGAAGGCGGAATGAGCACAGGACAGGTTGTCCGCGTGCGCGCCGGGATGAAGCCAATCGCTACCGTGCCACACGCGTTGCGAACCGTTGACGTGTCAACAGGCGAAGAGGCGCAGGCTCATCATCAACGTTCCGACGTGTGCGCGGTTCCCGCTGCAGGGGTTGTTGCGGAAGCAATGGTTCTACTCGTCGTCGCTGAGGCGGTGTTAGAGAAATTCGGCGGAGACTCGGTCGGTGAAACCCGTCGAAATATGCAGTCCTACCTCGACTCGATTCCAGAATCGCGACGGACCAAACAGGACCGACCGTGACTCCGATCGCGGTTCTCATCGGACCGCCGGCCTCGGGGAAAACGCGCCTTGGTAAGCGGGTTGCTGCGCGACTCGGTGTCGAATTCATCGACACGGACAAGAGCGTGGTGTCGATGCACGGACCGATTCCCGAGATTTTCGCGTCGGTGGGTGAAGGACAGTTCCGTGTCTGGGAGCGTGAGGCTGTGATCAACGCGCTCGCAACCTCGGGGATTGTTGCTCTCGGCGGTGGTGCTGTTGTGAACGAGGACACGCAGCGTGACCTCGAGGAGCTCCGTGTGATTCTCATCACCGCAACACCGGCTGCCAT
>JAEMRP010000096.1 GCA_016463265.1 Microbacteriaceae bacterium
CAAGACCTGCTCCACGACGCGGGAATCACCGTCAACCGAAACTCGGTCCCGTTCGACCCCCGCCCTCCGATGGTCACATCGGGCGTGCGCATCGGAACCGCAGCACTCGCAACCCGCGGTTTCGGAGACGCAGAATTCACCGAAGTTTCGGATGTCATCGCTCACGCGCTGATGCCGAATCCGGATGCCGTCGAACTCAAGCGACGCGTCAAGGTTCTGACCGACGCCTTCCCGCTCTACCCCGGCCTCGAGCAGTAACGCTGATGACGGCCCGGTTGCTGGATGGCACGGCGACCGCCGGGGCAATCAAGAGCGACCTCACGGTTCGCGTTGATGCGCTTCGCGCGAGGGGCATCACACCGGGCCTCGCTACGGTGTTGGTCGGACACGACCCAGGTTCCGAGTGGTACGTGGGCGGCAAGCACAAGGACTGCGCCGAGGTCGGAATCGCGTCAATCCGCCGGGACCTTCCCGAGCGCGCGACACAGGCCGAGGTCGAAGCCGTGATCGACGAATTGAATGCGAACGACGAGGTCACCGGTTATATCGTCCAGTTGCCCTTGCCGAAACACCTCGACACCGACGCGATCCTCGAACGTATCGACCCGCACAAGGACGCGGATGGACTTCACCCGATGAACCTCGGACGACTCGTCAATCGCGCGTTGGGGCCAATCACGTCGCCACTGCCGTGCACCCCGCGCGGCGTCATCGAACTCGTCGAACGCCACGGTATCTCGTGGAACGGGCTCAACGTCGTCGTCATCGGTCGCGGAATCACTGTCGGTCGACCCATTGGGTCACTTCTCACTCGCAAAGAAATCAACGCCACCGTAACGCTCACGCACACGGGGACCCGAAACCTCGCGGAGCACCTGCTGGCGGCGGATGTCATTATCGCGGCCGCGGGCTCGCCCTCAATCGTGACGGCAGCCAGCGTCAAGCCGGGCGCAATCGTTCTGGACGTGGGCGTCTCGCGCGTAACCAATCCCGATGGCACGACACGCATTGCCGGCGATGTCGATGTGGATGTTCGAGAAGTGGCCGCCTGGGTGTCGCCGAACCCCGGCGGCGTTGGGCCCATGACGCGCGCCCTGCTGTTGCAGAACGTGGTCGAAATCGCGGAACGTGCTCTGTAGACCGAGTTAGGGATTTGCGCCGTTGCGTCCGCTGATCATGCCACCCATCGGAGGCATGACCCGAACGATGACCGCCAGAGTGTCAATCACGAGCCAGGTGTCCTCGGACACGATGACGTGGGTTCGGGCGCGAATCTGCTCGTTTGTTTCGAGTTCGGACTTGATGAAATCCGCGCGGTCCTCGGTCGAATTGAACACGACGAGGGTAGCTCCTTCAGCGCAGGTTTGCGCAGCAAGCGCGAGTGGTTTACCGAGTGGAGCCCAATCGGAACACACCCCACCCGCCACGACAAACCGCTCACGCAGGTCGTCCAATTGAGCAGCCGAATCGGTGGAACATGCCGTGAGCCCGAATATCACGCCGCCGACCAGTGTGATTGCGGAGAGGCGGTGCACGTGTCCATCCTAAGGACGGGCACAGTTCGGTACGCTCGACGTATGGCGAAGTTGTATTTCCGATATGGCGCGATGAACAGCGGCAAGAGCACGGCGTTGCTCCAGGCTGCCTATAACTATGCGGAACGCGGGCAGCAGGTGCTCATCGCGAAGCCTCGTATCGACACGAAGGGTGAAGCGTTAATCGTGTCGCGCCTTGGTGTTGAGCGGGCCGTGAACTTTGTCATCGGACCAAACGATGATGTGCGCACGATGTTCGACGCATATCGTTCTCAAACCAAAGCAACGACTGGACAAGATGTCGCCTGTCTGCTTCTGGACGAGGCGCAGTTCCTCAGCGTCGACCAGGTCGACGATCTCTTGCGCATCGCGATTCTTGAGGACGTCCCGGTCCTTGCGTATGGAATTCGCACGGATTTTCAGACGATTGCATTCCCCGGTTCGCGCCGACTCCTCGAAGTCGCACACGCTCTCGAGGAACTGAAGACGATTTGTCGTTGCGGGCGAAAAGCGATGTTCAACGCTCGACTCGTGAATGGTCAGTTCATTTTTGACGGTGCCCAGGTCGCGATCGACGGCGAGAACGTGACCTATGAGTCGCTCTGTGGCACGTGTTATCTGCGCGAATCCAACGGGATGCTCGCGCACGGGTTTAACGCCCCCAGCGCGTTCCTGCCGACGCTCGCGCCGGACGCCGACTTCTCTTAGGCCTCGACAGGCGAGAGTAACTGTGTCTCGGCTAATTCGCGGTAGAGCGGCACCACGGTCAACAGTTGTTCGTGTGTTCCGATCCCGAGGACTTCACCCTTGCTGAGAACCACAATTTGGTCACTGTCGATGACGGTCGAGAGACGATGCGCGATGACAATCAGTGTGCGCTGCGCCGAGACGCGGTCGATGGCATCTTTCATCAGTTGTTCGTTGAGCCCGTCCAGGCTCGATGTTGATTCATCGAGCAACAGGATGGGTGCGGCGGCAAGGAGAGCGCGGGCGATCGCGAGTCGTTGACGTTCGCCGCCCGACAGCAACACGCCGCCCTCGCCAACAGGGGAGTGAATACCGCGTTCATCTCGGTCAACGATGTTTGCGAGATTCACTTCGTCAAGTACGGCGAGGCAGTCCGCGTCGGTCGCGTTTGGTGCTCCGAGGATGAGGTTGTCGCGAATCGAGCCCGCGAGAACGGGCGCGTCCTGTTCGACGTACCCGATTGCGGAGCGCAGTTCGGTGCGGTCGAGTGCTCGAATGTCGTGCCCTCCGAGGCGAATTGTTCCTGATTGAGGATCGTAGAACCGTTCGATGAGAGACAAAATCGTCGACTTTCCCGAGCCGCTAGGCCCGACCAACGCGATGCGAGTCCCGGTCTTCACGGTGAAGGAAATGTTGGTCAGAATCGGCGTCTCGGGGTCGTACGCGAAGTTCACCGAGTCGAACTCGATAGCGATCTCGCCGAGTTCCCCGTCGAGGGTGTCCGTGACAACGTCGTTTGCGGATTCGCTTGGTAAGTCGATTATCTCTTGGATGCGACCCAGGGCCCCGAGAGCCTGGGCGACCGAGGTGAATGCCCCGATTGCCTGGCCGAGCGGCATGATCATCATGAACAGGAAAAGAATGAACGACACGAGCTGCGCGACGTCGATTGCACCGCTCGCGACGCGGAATCCACCAACCCCGAGCACGACAAGGAACGACACCTGCATTGCGATACCTGAAATCGGAATGACAAACGCCGAAATTCGCGCGACGTCGAGCCCCGCACGCCACGCTCCACGCGAATCGTCATCGACGGTGTCGATTTCACGCTGGACGGCGTTTGCAGCGCGAACCGTCCGAACTGCGGAGATGGCGCGCTCGACGGACGCGGTGAGGTCGCCGACACGGTCTTGGGCGCGTCGCGAATAGACCCGGATTCGGCGTGACAGCGCGATGACGATAACCATCGAACTGACAACGACGGAAAAGGTGAGGCCGAAAAGGATCATGTCGATGATCAACATCGCGATGATGGAACCGACAAACGTGACCAAACCGCCGATGGCCTCAACCAAACCCTGGGTGAGGACGGCGCGCAGCATCGTCGAGTCTGCACCAACCCGAGACACCAGGTCGCCGGTTCGACGGGCATCAAACTGGCTGATTGGCAAGTTCAGCAGTCGGGCAACGAGGTGGCGCCGCGACGAAAGGACGACGCTTTCGCCGGTTCGCTGCAACAGGTAGTGGCGAACGCTCGAGAGAATCGCGCTTCCGATGACGAGAGCAATGAGGGCGGGCACAAGCCAGCCGAGGTCGGTGCCCGCTTGCACGGTCGAAATAACCTGGGCGACGATAAGCGGTTGGCCCAGAGACGCAGCGGCCCCGAGGAGGCTGAGGACAATGACCACGCCCAAAATCCGCTTGTGTTCGAGCAGGTACGGCATCAATTGACCGAAGGTTGCTTTGGGTCCGGACGGGTCGACCGGTGTACCACCGCGACGGAATCCGCCGAAACGAGGAGAAGACATGACCGTCCTTTGAGTGGGTTAACGTGAATGCGTTGCATGGTTTGGGTTCACCGAACCCTGAAGCATCCCTCCGTACTAGGATAAGTCTTTGTGTCTGTACCCGTGATTCGCGCTGAAAACATCG
>JAEMRP010000097.1 GCA_016463265.1 Microbacteriaceae bacterium
GTTGCTGTCGACCGAATCGATTGTGTCGACTCTTCGGTCGCTCGCACGACCCGAACTTGTCGCCCTCACATCGGGAACATCTGGTCGCCACGCGCGAGATATTCTGCTTGCCGACGCATCCGCGTCGCCCTACCCCGAGGTTGCCGCGTTGCTCCCCGCCCTTCTCGATCAGCCGGTTCCGGTCGAATCGGAACCCGTCGGCGACAGCACCAGTATCGCGCTTCACAGCGTCGTCGCGCTTCGTGACCTCGTTGAGTGGGTCGCCGGCGAACCCCTCACCATGGGGGCAGCGGGAAGCTTGCTCCGAGCAGAGGAAAAAATCCTGGCCGCAGGGCTCGTCGTGTCCGAAGAGGATGCGATCGCGTTGGCACGTATCGCCGAAGCGGCCGGGCTCGTCCGCACCATCGACCGTCGACTGTATGCGACAACGCGCGGGATTGCGCTGTCCGATGACCTCGTTGCGTTGTGGTCCGCCGCCTTCGGCGCAATTATGGCTGACCTTGGACCGTCCGTTAGAGAAACCTGCGCTTCCGAAGGTCGCCTCGACGAACCGTTCCTCGAGTGGGTTTTGCCATTACGAAACACGCACGAATCCGACGTCGTGCGCCGCGTCGCCGTCGAGTCGCGCCTCTTCGGCGTGACGGCGGGAGGCACCACCGAACTTGGGCGAATCGCGAGTACCGACATCGAATCGGTTGCCGCCTTCTTCGCGCCGTTACTGCCCGAACTCCAGACCTCGGTTTACGTGCTGGATGATTTGAGCATCATCGCGCCGGGCCCGATTACGACGGACACCGCGCAGTTCCTCGCCCAGATTTCACGCCTGGAAACTCGCGGGCTTGCACCCAAGAGGCGCCTCGACCCGGCGCTCATCCTGCGGGCGATTGCGGCGGGGACGACCGTCGAATCCATCATTGCGCGTCTAACCGAACTGTCGCTCACGCCGGTATCGGCAGCGGTCACGTCGACCATTGAGGACATCGCCAATAACGGTCGGTTCATTACCCTCAACGGAACGGGAACGGATACCGCCGCTAAGGCCTCGCACCCCGAACTGGGCGAGATGCTCTTGACCGACCCGCGCCTTCAGCGACTCGCTCCCGTCAAGGTTGATGACCTATCCGTCTTGTATGGCGCATCCCGTTTGCGCGTCGAAACCGCACTCGTCGAAAATAGATACACCGTTGTTGCCCCCGCGACGGAACCCGTCATTGCCGAACCCAACGCCCCGACCGCGTTGTTGGAACTTGCGGAAAATCTATTCGCGACGGGACTTGGGTCTACCCACCTCGAGCGGGCGCTCATCACCGCGGGCAAGACTCGTACCAAGGTCACTCTGCTTGTCGAAACGAGCACGGGGAACAAGACAATCACCCTCGAACCTCGCCACGTGGCAAACGGCCGCGTCCGCGGGCTCGACACCGTCGCCGACGTCGAACGAACACTTCCTATTTCCGCCATCATCGAACTTCTAGCAGTCGGAGAGTAACGCGTGAACGGTCCCCTCATTGTCCAGAGTGATCGAACGGTGCTGCTCGAGGTTGGTCATGATCAGGCAACCGACGCGCGTCACGCGTTGGCGGTCTTCGCCGAATTAGAACGGGCACCGGAACACATTCACACATACCGAATCACGCGCCTTGGACTGTGGAACGCGCGCGCGGCCGGCCACACCGCCGAGGAAATGCTCGCGACACTCGAGACGTATTCGAAGTTCCCTGTCCCGCAGGTCGTGGCGACCGACATCGCAGACACCGTGTCGCGCTACGGCCGAATAGTCGTCGAGCGTGACGACGACGGTTTGTATCTCGAAGCACAGTCACCGCAAATCCTTGCCGAAGTGGTTCGAACCACCAAGCTCGCGCCCCTACTCGGAGCGGTGACGAGCGAGACCGTCGTTCGGCTCAACGACTGGGCGCGCGGAATCGTCAAACAAGAACTTCTAGGTATTGGCTGGCCCGCCGAGGACCGTGCGGGATTCACCGAGGGAACACCAATGACGGTCGCCCTCGACAACACGACGTGGCAACTGCGCGGTTACCAGCGCGAAGCCATCGACCTGTTCGATAAGTCGGGTGCGGGTGTCGTCGTTCTCCCCTGCGGGGCGGGCAAAACCGTTGTCGGGATCGGCGCGATGGTCGAAGGTCAATCCTCGACGCTCATCCTCGTGACCAACTCGGTTTCGGCTCGACAATGGCGGGACGAAATCATTGCCCGCACGACGCTGACCGCGGAGGACATCGGCGAATACTCCGGTGAAAAGAAAGAAATCAAGGCGGTTACCATCGCGACCTATCACATCCTGACCGCCAAGCGGCGCGGTGAATTCGCACACTTACCGCTCTTGGACGCGAACAACTGGGGACTCATCATTTACGACGAGGTCCACTTGTTGCCTGCACCGGTGTTCAAACTAACCGCGGATTTGCAAGCGCGTCGCCGACTCGGATTGACCGCCACTCTGGTGCGCGAGGACGGCAAGGAGGGCGATGTCTTCAGCCTGATCGGCCCCAAGCGTTTCGACGCACCGTGGAAAGAGATCGAGGCTCAGGGGTTCATCGCGCCGGCGCGCTGTGTTGAAGTACGTGTGTTGCTCGAATCCGACGAGCGAATGGATTACGCGGTCGCGAACGAGCGGCAACGATTCCGCATCGCGGCAACGAGCCCGGCGAAGCGTCCCATCATCTCGCGGTTGATCGCGCAGCATCCCGACGACCAGATTCTCGTCATCGCGCAGTATCTCGACCAGATTGATGACGTGTCAGGCACGCTTGAGTTGCCAACCATCACCGGCGCGACTCCGGTTGACGAACGCGAGGTGTTGTACGACAAGTTCCGCACCGGCGAGATTCGCGTGTTACTCGTCTCGAAGGTCGCGAATTTCTCGGTTGACCTGCCCGACGCGTCCGTGGCGATTCAGATCTCGGGGTCGTTTGGATCGCGCCAAGAGGAGGCGCAGCGCCTGGGCCGAATTTTGCGTCCCAAAAGCGACGGCCGCAGCGCGGTTTTTTACACTGTCGTTGCCCGCGACACGGTTGAACAAGATTTTGCGCAAAACCGCCAGCGGTTCCTCACCGAGCAGGGCTATGCCTACGAGATCGTCGACGAAGGCGCCATTTAGCAACGGGGCAACAACCGCACGGGTTGTCCCCAGATTGATGCGGGTGACCTGACAGCGCGACAATCCTGAACGACACTGGCAGCATGACCAGTTTCCACGTTGACGCACACGCCCTCGATGGCGCCGCGTCCCACATCACCCGCACCATCGAATCGATTCACACCGACATTGCAAGCCTGACCGGCCAACTTCGGGGGCTCGACGGTTCCTGGTCCGGACCAGCCGCACTAGCCTTCGCGGGTGTCGTCGACGAGTGGATGGCGGCCAGCACACGAGTGACCGAGTCACTGAGCGACATCGGTACTGCGCTGCGACAGATTCAGGCGCACTACCTGGAAACAGAACAGGCGAACGTTCGCATCCTCGGTCGCTGATGAAAAGGACGGGGGCGGCTTTCGCCACCCCCGTCCGAGTTGTTCGGGCTAGAAGCCCATGCCTCCGCTGGGGTCACCGGCGGGCACAGCGTGAGCCGGCTCTGGCTTTTCCACAATGACGGCTTCGGTCGTGAGGAACAGTCCCGCGATCGAGGCGGCGTTGAGCAGAGCCGAACGCGTCACCTTGACAGGGTCGCTGATTCCCGCGGCGAGCATGTCAACGTACTCACCGGTCGCGGCGTTGAGGCCCTGGCCGATGGGAAGGCTGCGAACCATGTTGACGACAACACCGGGCTCGTGGCCCGCGTTGAGCGCGATCTGACGCAACGGCGATTCGATAGCCAAGCGAATGATGTTGACGGCGGTCTGCTCGTCTCCGACCAACTTGAGCTTGTCGAGTACCGATGCAGCCTGAAGAAGCGCAACGCCACCACCGGGGACAATTCCCTCTTCAACCGCAGCCTTCGCGTTGCGAATGGCATCCTCGATGCGGTGCTTGCGCTCTTTGAGTTCGACCTCAGTCGCGGCGCCCGCCTTGATAACGGCAACGCCGCCAGCAAGCTTGGCGAGACGCTCCATGAGCTTCTCACGGTCGTAATC
>JAEMRP010000098.1 GCA_016463265.1 Microbacteriaceae bacterium
GCCCGTTCCCTTTATCAACGTACGATGAACGCATGCGCATCGAATCAATCTCAGACCCCGCCGGGCACGCGGTTGGCCTCCCCGTTTTATCTCTCGAACCAGCGGAACGCCCAAGCGGCGCGACGCTGACGGGCTCGCGAGTCCGACTTGAACGCCTCAGCGCCGAACAGCACGCGCCCGATTTGTTTCACGCCTTGCAAGCCAATCCCACGGGAACGCTGTGGACGTATATGCCGCAGGGCCCGTTCGAAACCGCAGGCGAGTTCACGACATGGGTGTCGAGTATCGACAACGCGACCGATCCGCTGTTCTACGCCATCATCGACCTTTCGACGAACAAGTCGGTCGGAATTGCCGCCTATTTGCGCATCGATACGCACAACCGCACCGTTGAGGTTGGGTGGCTGACGTTTTCGGAACAACTGCGCCGAAGCACCGCGGCGACCGAAGCGATGTACCTCATGGCGACGCACGCGTTCGAACTCGGATACCGACGCTATGAATGGAAGTGCAACGCGCTTAATGCGCCGTCCATCGCCGCCGCGGAACGACTCGGCTTCAGTTTTGAGGGAGTATTCCGAAACGCTGTCATCGTCAAGGGACACAACCGGGATACGGCGTGGTTTGGGTTCACCGACGGCGATTGGCCGGCAATCAAACTGGCCCACGAGGCCTGGCTGGACCCGTCGAACTTCGACGAATCAGGAAACCAGAAGTCGAGTCTTCGTGATCTAACAGGACCGCTGCGTCATTCTGCGTGGCCGACGCTCACCGTCGAACGGTAACCCGCGACTACGTGCGAGGCGCATCTGTTTGACTGAGGCGCATAATTCCCTAAGATTTGCCTATGACTGAGAAAACTCGCACTTCATACGGATACGGCGCCCAGGGTGAAATCGATGTGCCAGAAACGTCGAACATCTCCTTTGGCTCACGGCTGAGGTTCTACTTCGACAATTCGATGTCCAAGGCGGGTTATTTCATTCTCTACTCGTTCATCCTGCTTGCGATACTGTCGGTCATCAACACCGCGTTCAGCATGTGGATTCAGGGAACCCCACTGAGTAACCCCTCTGAACCGACGGACTTCACGAACAATGTCTTCGCGCGCATGTTTGGAATCCTCGGCGATGTGCCCGCCGATACCTGGGCCGACCGATTGTCGAGCCTCCTAGGTTGGGTTGCCAGCACCGCTGTCGACGCGATCATCATAGGTTTTGCGGCGACCGCCATCCTCGGGGTTGTTGAAAACCTTAAGGCGGGCAAGAGCGCGGTCATCAACACGAACCACACGCTGATTCTCGGCTGGTCGAACCGAATCTTCCCCATCCTCAGCGAACTCGCTGTCGCAAACGCCAACATTCGCCGCGCATCGGTCGTCATCTTTGCGAACGTCGACCGGGTTGCGATGGAGGACGAAATCCGTTCGCGCGCAGGTAACCTCGGGAAACTTAAGATTGTGACTCGCAAGGGTGACCCGACAAACCCGAGTGACCTCACCCGGGTCAACCTCGGCGCCGCAAAGTCCGTCATCATCCTCGATGCCGACGATTCGGGCGACGCCACCGTCGTCTCGACCGTCCTCGCGGTCAAGGCCACAATCAACAATCCGAAGATTTCCATCGTTGCCGAGGTGGACGATGCCGAGACCGCGCAGGCGTTGACTTCCGCGACGAACGGCCAGGTGCAAACCGTGCGATCGCACGACATCATCGCGCGCGTGACCGCACAGGCATCACGTCAGCCTGGACTCGCGACCGTCATCCTGGACCTGCTCGACTTCGCTGGCGATGAGATCTATTTCTCGTCGATTCCCGCTCTCGAGGGTAAGACCTACGGAGACGCACTCCTGTCGTTCAACGAGGCGTCGGTGATCGGTTTGCTCGATGACAAGGGTGCATCGCACCTCAACCCCAAAATTAGCCAGAAAATCGGCAAGGGTTGGAAGATCATCGCGATTGCCACAGACGACGACCGAGTCACCTACACCGGTGTTGACAAGGCAAAGGCTCCGACTGTTGTGCAGAAGGCGGCGGCGAAACCGAAGCCAGAGCACCTGCTCATCATCGGCTGGTCGTCGATGGGACGCTCGGTTCTGACCGAACTCGCACAGTTCTTGCCCAAGGGATCGACCGTGCACATCGTCGCGACCCCGAAGTACGTTGACCCCGCGGAACTCGCGTCGCTCAAGTTTGGGGGTGTGGCCGTGTCCTACTCGGCGACGTCCGGAGACATGGCGGAACTCGTCAAAGCGGCCAGTGCCAAGCACTACGACGAGGTCATCGTCCTCGGCTATCGCAACGCCATTAGCGAATCAGAAGCAGACGCACAGACGATGCTCACCATGCTCCAGATGAACGCGCTGTTCGACGACACCACCAACAAGGTTCGCCCTACCCGCTTGGTCGCCGAAATCCTCGACTCGCGTAAGGCCGAGCTGGCCCGAGTTGCAGCGGTAGACGACCTCGTCATTAGCGATAACCTCGCTGCGCTGCTCGTCGCGCAGATTGCCGAAAACCCGACGCTTTCGCCCGTCTTCGCCGACCTGTTCGACGCAGACGGCGCTTCTGTCAACATGCGTGCCGTTGAGGCTTACGCGCCGTTGAAAAAGTCGGTTGCGTTCTCGCAACTCGTCGCCGCGGGTGTGGCCAAGGGTGAGTCGGTCATCGGCTATCGAATCGCCGCCGAGTCACGCTCGAGTGCGGCACAGGGCGTCCTGCTAAACCCGTCGAAAAACGACGAGTTTGTTCCGCAAGCGGGCGACGCACTTATTGTCGTTGGAAACCTTTAAAGTCACCCACAGACCAGTCGGCGTCGCGGATCACCGCGGCGCCGACTGCTTTTCTCGGGCATATCGCGTCATCCGATATCCTTGACATAACAACACTGTGAAGGGCTTTGAACATGCTGATGACGTTAACGGTTGCAATTTTCGTCATCGCCTACATTCTCATTGCGAGTGAAAAAGTCCCCCACTTTTTGGTGACGTCCATCGGGGCGATTGCGGTGTTGGTCATCGGAGCCGTTGACCCCATCACCGCGCTGACAGACCACCACATGGGGATTGACTGGAATGTCATTCTCTTACTGTTCGGCATGATGCTCCTCGTCGGCGGGCTTCAAACAACCGGACTGTTCGAATATCTCGCGGCACTGTCGGCCGATGTCGCACGCGGCAACCCTCGAGTGACGCTCCTGTTAATTCTTGGCATTTCCGCGCTGACCAGTACGCTGTTGCCCAACCTCACCATTGTGATGTTGATCGCGCCCGTGGCGATCAGCCTTGCGCGCACACTCGCGGTGTCGCCCGTTCCCTTCGTTCTCGCCACCATCATCGGCAGTAACGTCGGTGGTACGGCAACCCTCATCGGCGACCCGCCCAACCTGATCATCGGAAGCCGGATCGGCATCGAGTTCATGCCGTTCCTGGCTGTCATGGGTCCGATTGCACTCATTGGTCTTGTTGTTACTGCTCTGTATTTTGTGGTCGCCTACCGCCACGCACTTCCCAACCGCAGGGTCGATCGTCAGCGCGCTGTGGACCTCGATGAGGCGACGATTCTGCGGAACATCCCGACTCTCGTGAGTGGGCTCATTCTTCTCGCCGTTGTCGTCGGTTCGTACATCGCTGGTTCGCTTGCCGGTTTGCCGCCGGCCTATGTCGCATTGACGGCAGGCGTCCTCACCGCAATCGTTTCTCGCGCACCGTTGTCGAAGGTGGCAGCGTCGGTGGAATGGAAGACGCTGGCGTTCTTTGCTGGCCTGTTCATCCTCGTGGGGGCCCTCGTTTCTGTCGGTGCACTCCGAATCTTGTCGACGTGGCTGATTTCCATTGTTGGAACCGACATCCCGACGATCAGTGTGATTCTGCTGGGGTTCTCGGGGCTCGTGTCGGGCATCGTGGACAACATTCCCTACGTCACGAGCATGGTTCCCGTCATCGCCGACATGAACACTGCTCTCGGGCTCGTCGAGCCCTCGGTGCTGTGGTGGGCACTGGCCACCGGAGCCGATTTCGGGGGAAACCTCACCGTCGTCGGAGCGAGCGCGAACATCGTCGGCGTTGCGATCGCGAACCGTGA
>JAEMRP010000099.1 GCA_016463265.1 Microbacteriaceae bacterium
GCGGTTCGATTCGTCAGCCCGCCGCGTTCACCGGAACGGTCGGCATGAAACCGACTTACGGCGGCGTGAGCCGTTTTGGCGCAATCGCTCTCGCCTCGTCACTTGATCAGGTTGGCCCGGTCACTCGTACTGTTCTCGATGCTGGACTTCTGCACGACATAATCGGTGGTTATGACCACCACGACTCGACCAGTATCTCGGACGAATGGCCGTCTTTCGCCGATGCCGCTCGGCGAGGGGCTCGGGGCGAATCGCTCAAGGGTCTTCGCGTCGGTGTTGTTAAAGAACTTGATCAGCCGGGCTTTCAACCCGGTGTGACGGCACGGTTCCACGAAACGCTCGCGATGCTCTCCGCGGAAGGCGCCGAAATAGTCGATGTCATCGCACCAAACTTCGAATACGCCGTCGCCGCCTATTACTTGATTCTCACGGCCGAGGCGTCGAGCAACCTCGCGAAGTTTGACTCGGTGCGATTCGGTCTGCGCGTGACTCCGAGCGGCAACCCCACCGTCGAAGACGTGATGTCGGCGACTCGTGAAGTCGGTTTCGGTGCCGAGGCCAAGCGCCGCATTATCCTCGGGACGTACGCTCTGTCGGCGGGCTATTACGACGCGTATTACGGTTCGGCGCAAAAGGTGCGCACGCTAATCCAGCGCGACTTTGCCGCGGCATTCGCCCAGGTCGATGTTCTCGTGTCCCCGACCGCGCCAACCACCGCATGGACGCTAGGCGAGAAGCTGGACGACCCGCTCGCGATGTGGCTGAGCGACATCACGACGATTCCCGTCAACATGGCGGGTATTCCCGGAATCTCGATTCCCATCGGACTGGCCGACGAGGACCAACTTCCCGTTGGATTACAGATCATGGCCCCCGCCCGCGAGGACGCCCGTCTGTACGAGGTCGCCGCCGCCATCGAGGCGTTACTCGCCGCGAAGCGCGGTTCGACATTTTCGGCACTCACGCCGGCCTATACCGGAGGGGCGAACTGATGGCCAAGGACGCACTGATGGACTTCGACAAGGCCCTGGAAAAATTCGAGCCGGTCATCGGTCTCGAGGTTCATGTCGAACTGTCGACAAAGTCGAAGATGTTCTCGAGCGCATCGAACGTTTTCGGTGCTGACCCGAACACGGCGGTGACTCCCGTCTGCCTCGGACTCCCGGGTAGCCTGCCGGTTGTCAACAAGGAAGCCGTTCGATACTCGATATCGCTGGGGCTCGCCCTCGGGTGCGAGATCGCCGAGACCTGCCGATTTGCGCGCAAGAACTATTTCTACCCCGACCTCGCCAAGAACTACCAGATCTCGCAGTTCGATGAACCGATTGCGTTCGAGGGGTCGCTCGAGGTCGAACTCGACAACGGCGACATCGTGACGATTCCCATCGAACGCGCTCACATGGAGGAGGACGCCGGGAAACTGACGCACGTTGGTGGAGCGACGGGACGCATCCAGGGGGCCGAGTATTCGCTCGTCGACTACAACCGCGCGGGGGTTCCGCTCGTGGAAATCGTGACCAAACCAATTTATGGAACAGAAGCCCGTGCCGGCGAGGTCGCCCGTGCGTACGTGTCCACGATTCGTGACATCGTTCGCGGGCTCGGAATCTCTGAGGCGCGCATGGAACGAGGCAACCTGCGCTGTGACGCCAATGTGTCGTTACGACCCCGCGGCGATGAAAAGCTCGGTACGCGGACCGAAACGAAGAACGTGAACTCACTCCGGTCAATTGAACGTGCTATCCGCTACGAAATTCAGCGGCAGGCTGCCCTGCTTGACAAGGGAACGGCGATCATCCAAGAGACGCGCCACTGGCACGAGGACACCGGCACGACGTCGCCCGGTCGTCCTAAGAGCGACGCCGACGATTACCGCTACTTCCCCGAGCCCGACCTGCTTCCGATTCGTCCGTCACGAGAACTCGTCGACGAGTTGCGCGCGGCACTGCCCGAACCTCCGGCCGCTCAGCGCCGCCGACTCAAGGCCGAGTGGGGTTTTAGTGACGTCGATTTCCAGTCGATCGTCAACGCCGGTCTCCTTGTCGAGGTCCGCGAAACCGTTGAGGCGGGGGCGACACCACAGTCCGCGCGTAAGTGGTGGATGGGCGAACTGAGCCGTAGCGCGAACGAGATGAATGTCGAGCCGTCGTCGCTCGTCACACCGATTCAGGTTGCTGAGCTCCAATCGGCCGTCGATGCGGGAACACTCAACGACAAACTTGCGCGCGAAGCCCTCGCAGGGCTCATCGCGAACGAGGGTACTGTCGCCGAAATCATCGAGAAGCGCGGATTGACGGTTGTGTCCGATGACGGAGCGCTCATCGCCGCAATCGACGCCGCACTCGCCAGCCAACCGGACGTGCTCGAGAAAATCGCGTCGGGCAAGGTCGAAGCCGCGGGGGCCATCATTGGTGCGGTGATGAAAGCGATGGGCGGAAAGGCCGACGCGGCCCGCGTGCGCGAGCTCGTCATCGAACGAGCCTCTGTCTAAGAGGATTACACTAGGAGCAATATGAACATCTTCTTGAATATCCTCACCGGGGCAATCTTTCTCGGGTCATTCCCCGTGATGTCCTTCGCGTTCCAGGTTCCGGGTTATGAAGCGTTGATCTTCGGTGCCGGTGTCCTCATGGCGGTCTTCGCGTGGATGATTCCGCTCTATATCGTTCCCCGTCTCTCGAAGTAAGACTTAAACGAACTACGGCGTTCCTCGCGAGAGGAACGCCGTAGCTTTTGTCGAGACTTAGAGGGGGCGAATGTTTGCCGCCTGAGGGCCCTTGTCGCCCTGTGTTACCTCAAATTCGACCTTCTGGTTCTCAGCGAGACTCTTGAAACCGTCGGTCTCGATCGAGCTGAAGTGTGCGAAGAGGTCGGGACCGCCCTCATCGGGGGTGATGAAACCATAACCCTTTTCGTTGTTAAACCATTTCACGACGCCTGTGGCCATGATGCTGCGCTCCTTGCTGTTTGATGGGTCGTACTTCGCCCACCAAGGTCACCATCCCTGTGTCCCAGAACTGCCCGAGAGTGATGTATGACTTATTTGACACTAGCGCAGATTTGTTGAATCGCGCACGCGATTTACAACAATTGGTGTTTGCAGCCGAAACGATGTTGCGCTCGCGCCCCCATACCGCCACGCGGTGACGACGTGCTGACCGATAGACTTTCCCCACGACCGTGCCTGAAAGGACATCGTGAAGAGCGTCTCCATCGTCATTCCCGCCTACAACGAGGAAGAAACGATTCTTCCGTGTCTCGAGGCATGCATCGCCCAGACCGTGCCGGCCCACGAGATCATCGTCGTTAACAACAAGTCCACGGACAAAACGGTCGAGATTGTGCGAGAGGTTCAATCCCTCTACCCCGACGTACCCATCATCCTTATCGAACAGGCGGACTCGCAGGGAATTACGCCGACGCGAAACAAAGGTTTTGATGCGGCAACCGGAGACATCATCGGGCGTATCGACTCGGACTCGATAGTCGAGCCAAACTGGGTCGAGGAAACAATGAAAGCCTTCGCGGACCCGACAGTAGACGCAATCACGGGCCCCGTGATTTATTACGAATTTCCGTTCCGTCGCTTCGGCCAAATCGCGGATGACACGATGCGTAAGGCGATGTTCAAACTGGTTAAGGACTACAAGTTTTTGTTTGGCTCGAACATGGGAATGACCCGCACGGCGTGGGTCGCCGTTCGTGATGAAACCTGTGCAGACGAAGAAGACCTGATGCACGAGGACTTGGATCTCGCTGTCCACGTTCACCGGGCGGGACTAAAAATCGTTTATGCGCCGCACGTTGTCGCGGGAATGTCGCTTCGCCGCATGGACGACAGCCCGTCGGACATGGTGTCGTATCTCATGCGATTCGACCGGACCTACAACCACCACGGCATCCCCGACCGCAGACTGCGTGTCCCCGCCGCGGCGTTTTTGGCGGTCTACCCAATCATCAAGACGATGCACTGGGGTAAGCGCCTCAGCCGGGTGATTCGCAAACCCTAGA
>JAEMRP010000100.1:0-1107 GCA_016463265.1 Microbacteriaceae bacterium
ACTCGAGACCACCGCAGCGACGGCTCATGCCTCGTCCTCCCCGATCCAGCTCATCACGTGCTTGATCCGCGTGTAGTCCTCGAGCCCGTACATCGACAGGTCCTTGCCGTAACCCGAGTGCTTGAACCCGCCGTGCGGCATCTCGGCAACGATCGGGATGTGAGTGTTGATCCACACAGCACCGAAGTCGAGGTGCTTGGCGAAACGCATCGCGCGGCCGTGGTCCTTGGTCCAGACCGACGACGCGAGTCCGTACTCGACGCCGTTCGCCCACGAGAGCGCTTCGGCCTCGTCCTTGAACTTCTGAACAGTGACAACCGGACCGAAGATTTCGTTCTGGATGATCCAGTCGGTCTGCTTGAGACCCGAGACGATGGTCGGCTCAATGAAGAAACCTTCCGTGCCCTGGCGGTTTCCACCGGTCTCGACGACGGCGTTGTTGGGCAGGTCTCCCAGAATCCCCATCACGCGATCGAACTGGTTCACGTTGTTGACGGGACCGTACAGGATGTCCTCGTTGGTCGGGATTCCTGTTGAGACGTTCGCCTGAACGTATTCCTTCATCGCCGCCACGAACTCGTCGTGGACCTTGGCGTGAACGAGCACGCGCGTTGCGGCGGTGCAGTCCTGGCCGGCGTTGAAGTAGCCGGCGGTGGCGATACCTTCAACCGCGCGGGCGATGTCGGCGTCGTCAAAAACGATGACGGGAGCCTTACCACCGAGCTCGAGGTGAACCCGCTTGACGTCGGCGGCCGCAGACTTCGCGACCTCCATACCGGCCCGAACCGACCCGGTGATGGACACCATCTGCGGAATCTTGTGTGCGGTCATCGCGGCACCCGTGGTGCGGTCACCGACGACGACATTCATGACGCCCTTGGGCAGAAACTCCTGCGCGACCTGCGCGAGAAGCAGCGTCGACTGCGGAGTCGTGTCCGATGGCTTGAGGACAGTGGTATTTCCCGCGGCAAGTGCCGGCGCAAACTTCCAGATCGCCATCATGAGCGGATAGTTCCAGGGAGTGACCTGACCGACAACACCGATGGGCTCTCGGCGAATGATGGACGTGTGGTCTTTCATGTACTCGCCCGCGGCACGACCCTCTAG
>JAEMRP010000100.1:1117-3975 GCA_016463265.1 Microbacteriaceae bacterium
ACGTGAGGGCGATGGGCTTGCCAGTGTCCTGGACTTCGGCGGCAGCGAATTCGTCGGCCTTGGATTCCATCGCATCCGCGATCTGCCAGAGAGCCTTTTGACGTTCGCTCGGGGTCGTCTCGCCCCACTCTTCGAAAGCGGCGGCGGCGGCCTGGTAAGCCGAATCGACGTCAGCGTCGTTCGAGACAGGCGACTTCGCGTAGACGTCTCCGGTGACGGGGTCGACGAGGTCGATGGTGTCCTTGCCGCGCGAGTCGACGAGTTCACCGTTGATGAAGTTCTTCAATGTTTTAGTCATGGCTCAACAATAATCACTTCACGCCGTAGTTTCCAGCACAAATTCTTCGAATTTCCGCTGTCTTTTTGGCGTTTCGCGACGAAATCACTTGATTTTTGTCTGTTTTACCGTCAGAATCAGTTCATGCCCACAAACGCTCGTCCCTCGACACTCGATGATGTGTCGCGCGCAATCGTGGAACAGCTCCAGACAGATGGACGCAAATCGTATTCCGATATCGGTCGAGCCGTCGATTTATCCGAAGCGGCTGTCCGTCAGCGGGTCCAGAAACTCATCGAGTCCGGAGTCATGCAAATAGTTGCGATCACGGATCCGCTTCAGATGGGTTTCAATCGTCAAGCGATGATCGGCATTCGCACGACGGGTGACGCGCGTGCCGTTGCCGACGAGCTCGCGACAATCGGAGCTGCCGAGTACGTTGTCCTCACCGCCGGTTCGTTTGACATCATGGTCGAGGTCGTCTGCAACGACGACAGCGACCTGCTTGACCTCCTCAACGGGACGATTCGAACCATACCCGGTGTGGTCGACACCGAAGTTTTCACCTATCTACAACTGAAGAAACAGCAGTACAACTGGGGAACGCTGTAGTTCCCACAACACATTGGAGTTGAAGGCAATGACATTACTATCGAGAAAACCTAAGGCCGCTAAACCTGCGACAAAGAAGGTCGCGAAGGTCACAAAGCCGACCGAGGGGAAGATCCTTTCCCATCGGGAGGTCATGAAGGACCCGTTACAGAAGATGGCGAAAGACCACCTCTGGATGCACTTCGCCCGCCAGTCGGGAATGGAATCCGGTAAGGGCGTTCCGATCATCACCAAGGGTCAGGGACACCACATCTGGGATTCGAGCGGCAAGAAGTACATCGACGGCCTCTCGGGACTCTTCGTTGTCAACGCTGGTCACGGTCGCAAGCGTTTGGCGCAGGCCGCCGCGAAGCAAGCCGAAGAACTCGCGTTCTTCCCGCTCTGGAGCTACGCGCACCCCTCGGCGATTGAACTGGCTGACCGCCTCGCGGACTACGCACCGGGCGACCTCAACCGTGTCTTTTATTCGACCGGTGGCGGCGAAGCAGTCGAGACAGCCTGGAAGTTGGCCAAGCAGTACTGGAAGATTAAGGGCATGCCGATGAAGACCAAGGCCATCGCGCGCAACATCGCCTACCACGGCACCCCGGCGGGCGCTCTCGCGATTACGGGACTCCCCGGAATCAAGGCGGCGTTCGAGCCTCTCGTCCCCGGCGCATTCCACGTTCCGAACACGAACATCTATCGTGCCAAGGAACAGGGTTACCACGGAGTCGAGACCGAAGAAGCTTTTGGGCTCTGGGCTGCCGATGAGATCGAACGCATGATTCAGATGGAAGGCCCCGAGACGGTTGCGGCCGTTTTCCTCGAGCCGGTGCAGAACGCGGGCGGATGTTTCCCACCCCAGGCCGGTTACTTCAAGCGGGTTCGCGAGATCTGCGACCAGTACGACGTTCTGCTGGTCTCGGACGAGGTCATTTGTGCGTTCGGTCGTATCGGCGAGATGTTCGCCTGTAACGCCTACGGTTACGTTCCTGACATGATCACGTGTGCCAAGGCGATGACCTCGGGTTACTCACCTATCGGCGCAACGATCATCTCGGACCGCATCTACGAGCCATTCAAGCACGGCACGACCGCGTTCTACCACGGCTACACCTTCGGTGGACACCCGGTTTCGGCCGCAGTCGCGATGGAAAACCTCGACATTTTCGAAGAGGAAGACCTCAACGGGAACGTCCGTCGGAACGCCCCGGCGTTCAAGTCCACGCTCGAGAAGCTGAAAGACATCTCTATCGTCGGTGACGTCCGCGGCGCCGGGTACTTCTACGGCATCGAGCTCGTCAAGGACCAGGTCACCAAGGAAACCTTCAACGACAAAGAGGCCGAGCGTTTGTTGCGCGGTTACCTGTCGCAGGCTCTCTACAGCGCCGGCCTCTACTGCCGAGCCGACGACCGAGGAGACCCCGTCATCCAACTCGCTCCGCCGCTGACTATCGGGCAGCCCGAGTTCGACGAGATCGAGCAGATCCTCCGCGCGGTTCTGGTCGGCGCCACGAAGCTCCTCTAAAAATGGGATCCGTCTCTTTTTGGCACGAGGCGGTCGACCTGACCCCAAGGCCTGCCCTCGATGGCGACACGACAGTTGATGTCGCCATCGTGGGGGCTGGTCTGACGGGGTTGTGGACCGCTTACTATCTTCAGAAGGCCAACCCTCGTCTGTCGGTCATGCTGATTGACAAGAACTTCGCCGGTTTCGGTGCGTCCGGGCGAAACGGTGGTTGGGCAAGCGCGTTGTTCCCGCAGGCGACCGCGTCGCTCGTCAAACGGTACGGCTTCGATCGGGCAAAAGCACTGCGCGATGCGATGTCGGATGCCATCTCTGAAATCGGTCGAGTGGTTGCAGCCGAAAAAATCGACTGCGATTGGGTGCACAAGGGAACCATCATTTACGCCCGTAGTGCCAGTCAGGAGCGCGAACTGCGCGCCGAAGTTGCCGCGACGAAGGCCCTCGGAATCGATGCGCTCG
>JAEMRP010000101.1 GCA_016463265.1 Microbacteriaceae bacterium
CGCAGGTGAAAGACAGCAGATAGGCAGCAACCCACTACACAAGGAGACACCGTGGCTACATCCACAGACCGCGATAAAGCGCTGGAAACAGCGCTCGCACAGATTGACCGTCAATTCGGCAAGGGCGCGATCATGCGCCTCGGCTCGGAAGAACGCGCGAAGGTTGCCGTTATTCCGACCGGATCCATCGCCCTCGATGTCGCCCTCGGCGTCGGTGGGTTGCCCCGCGGACGCATCGTCGAAATCTACGGCCCGGAATCGTCGGGTAAGACGACCCTCACACTTCACGCCATCGCCAACGTTCAGGCGGCCGGCGGAGTCGCCGCGTTCATCGACGCGGAACACGCCCTCGACCCCGAGTACGCCAAGGCGCTCGGTGTCGACATCGACCAGCTTCTCGTCTCGCAGCCCGACACGGGTGAACAGGCCCTCGAAATCGCCGACATGCTCGTGCGCTCGGGGTCCATCGACCTCGTCGTCATCGACTCTGTCGCAGCCCTCGTGCCTCGCGCGGAAATCGAAGGCGAGATGGGTGACACCCACGTCGGTCTGCAGGCGCGTCTCATGTCGCAGGCTCTTCGCAAGTTGACCGGTGGGTTGAACTCGACCGGCACGACGATGATCTTCATCAACCAGTTGCGCGAAAAGATCGGTGTCTTCTTCGGAAGCCCCGAGACGACCGCCGGTGGAAAGGCGCTCAAGTTCTATGCGTCGGTTCGCCTCGACATCCGTCGCATCGAGACCCTCAAAGAGGGCGCCGACGCCGTCGGAAACCGCACCCGCGTCAAGGTCGTCAAGAACAAGATGGCGCCGCCCTTCAAGCAGGCGGAATTCGACATCCTGTTCGGAACCGGTATCTCGCGCGAGGGAAGCCTCATCGACTTCGGTGTCGAGCACAACATCGTGCGCAAGTCCGGAGCCTGGTACACCTACGAGGGTGACCAGCTCGGGCAGGGCAAGGAAAACGCACGAAAGTTCCTGATTGCTCACCCTGAGATGGCGAACGAGATCGAGACCCGCATCCTCACGGCACTCGGCATCGGCGACGCGGTCGAAGTAGTCGCTGCGACCGGAACCGATGGCGCGCCCATCGACATCTCGACCAAAGCCGCACAGCGCACCGCCGACACCGACGGTGTTGACGCGATGCTCGCGGCCCTCGAGCCTGACGCCGAATAACCCATGACCAACATCGACCGTCCCGGGGAGCGCCTGGCAACCGTCACGACGTTTCCCGGGTCGTTCGACCCCACCGACACCGAGGTTGACGACAACCCCGAATCAGCGGACGAGCTCGCGAAGCGGGCCGAGAACATCTCGATGTACGCGCTGACTCGTCGCGCGGTATCAATCCGCGAGATGGAAAAGCTTCTGAAGTCCCGCGATCTGCCCGACGATGTCGTGGCGACCGAAATCGCGCGGCTCGAGGGCGTCAACCTGCTCAACGACTACGACCTCGCAACGGACCTCGCCGAACGATTCCAGCGCCTTAAGGGTTTGGGGGCAAGTTCGGTCAAGGCCGAACTGGGCAAGCGCTTCCTCGAGCCCGCCGCCATCGACGCGGCAATCGCCGAATTGCCCGGCGATCAACTCGAACTCGCGACCGAGGAAGCTCGCAAACGTCTCTCGCGATTGAAGGGTCTCGACAAGGAAACCCTGAACCGCCGCCTCTACGCGTACCTTGCCCGAAGGGGGTTCCGTGGGCCGGAAATCTCGAACGCAATCAAGGCTGCGCTCGAAGAATCGGCCGACAACGTCACTCGCGTCACCTTTCGGTGACAACACGCCCATAAGGGCTGTAAAATCGGGGGTTATGAGCACGACACTCGACATTCCCCGCACCTATGAGGTGCGAACGATGGGGTGTCAGATGAACGTGCACGACTCGGAACGGCTTTCTGGCTCGCTCGAAGCGGCTGGTTACATCCCGGTTCTCGCCGGCACCGAGGCCGACGTCGTCGTTCTCAACACCTGTGCGGTGCGTGAAAACGCGGGCAACAAGCTTTACGGAACGCTCGGACACCTCGCGTCCATCAAGCGCGACCACGATGGAATGCAGATCGCGGTCGGCGGTTGCCTCGCCCAGAAGGACAAGCACGACATCGTCGCAAAAGCGCCCTGGGTCGACGTTGTTTTCGGCACGCACAACATGGGGTCGTTACCAGCGCTGCTCGAGCGAGCCCGCCACAACGACGAAGCTCAAATCGAAATCCTCGAATCTCTTGACGTCTTCCCGTCGACCCTCCCCACCAAGCGCGAGTCGACCTACTCGGGCTGGGTCTCGATCTCGGTCGGGTGCAACAACACCTGCACGTTCTGCATCGTTCCGAGCCTTCGCGGCAAGGAAAAGGACCGTCGCCCCGGCGAGGTGCTCGGCGAGATTCAGGCGCTTGTTGATGACGGCGCCCTCGAAGTCACGCTCCTCGGGCAGAACGTCAACACATACGGCGTCGAGTTCGGTGACAAACTCGCGTTCGGCAAGCTCTTGCGTGCGGCTGGCGAGATTGAGGGCCTCGAGCGCATTCGCTTCACGAGCCCGCACCCCGCAGCGTTCACCGACGACGTCATCGACGCGATGGCCGAGACCCCCGCGGTCATGCCGAGCCTTCACATGCCGTTGCAGTCCGGCTCGGACGCCGTCCTTAAGGCGATGAAACGCTCGTATCGCTCCGAGAAGTTCCTCGGCATCCTCGATCGTGTCCGCGCCAAGATCCCCAACGCGGCCATCACGACAGACATCATCGTCGGTTTCCCCGGCGAGACCGAAGAGGACTTCCAGGAGACCCTGCGTGTCGTGCGATTGGCGCGTTTCAGCGCGGCGTTCACGTTCCAGTATTCGATTCGCCCCGGTACGCCCGCGGCGGACATGCCGAACCAGATTCCCAAGGACGTCGTCCAAGACCGTTATGTGCGGCTCGTGGCTCTGCAAAACCAGATTGCGCTTGAGGAAAACGAGGCGCAGATCGGCAAGGACGTCAACGTGCTCGTTGCCGCGGGGGAGGGCCGTAAAGACGCCGCCTCGCTGCGCATGACCGGCCGCACCGAAGACTTCCGACTCGTTCATTTTGAGGTTCCGGAAGGTTCCGAGATTCCTCGCCCCGGTGATATTGCAACGGTGAAGGTCACACAAGCCGCGCCGTACCACTTGCTCGCGGACGTGACGGATGCGTCGCCGCTGCGTATTCGTCGCACACGTTCGGGTGACGCGTGGGAGCGCGCCGAAGCCGAATCGTGTGCCGTTGGCGACGAGTCGGGCTCGGGCAACGTGTCTCTCGGTCTCCCCGGCATTCGCACGAGCCTGCTGGGCTAGTCGTGGTCCTCGCCATCGTCGGCGCGACGGGAACCGGTAAGTCCGCCGTTGCTCTGGACATGGCCGAGACGCTCATTGCCAGCGGCCAACCCGCTGAAATCGTCAACGCCGACGCCTCGCAGTTGTATCGGGGGATGGACATCGGAACAGCGAAGGTTCCGGTGGCCGAGCGCCGCGGGATTCCACACCACTTGTTCGACGTGCTCGACGTCACCGAGGAGGCCTCGGTTGCCCAGTACCAAATCGATGCGCGTGCCGCAATCGACGACATCGAATCGCGCGGAGCCGTCCCCATCCTCGTCGGTGGCTCTGGGCTTTACGTGTGGTCGGTTCTCTATGACTTCGAGTTCCCTGGGACCGACCCGGTGGTTCGCGAGCGGCTCGAGGAGCGCCTCGCGTACGAGGGCAACCACGTTCTCGCCGCCGAACTCAAGGCAAAGGACCCCGACGCCTACGCCGCCATTGACCCGCGCAATGAGCGCCGCTTGCTTCGTGCCCTCGAGGTCATCGAGATCACGGGCAAACCCTTTGGCTCAGGACTCGGGGCCGAAGACCGCCCGTGGCGACCGTCGACCGTGATCGGGCTAAAGGTTCCGCGCGACGAACTGACTGTGCGTCTCGACGCGCGTGCCGCAGCCATGTTCGCGAACGGGCTCGT
>JAEMRP010000102.1 GCA_016463265.1 Microbacteriaceae bacterium
CTTCAACCTTAGTGAGGTCGCGCGTGTCACCCAGAGAAAGCGACCCCAGGCTGAGCGGTCCAAAGCTCTTGCGATGAAGCTCAACGACGGGGTGCCCGATTGTCTCACAAAGGCGGCGAACGATGCGGTTCCGTCCCGAATGGAGCGTGATTTCCAACAGAGTCTGCCCGCGCGACGGCTCCCCCACGATCGAGACACGGTCGACCGCGATCGGACCGTCCTCGAGCTCGATTCCGTCTTTCATTTCTCGCAGGGTCGAACCTTTCACAAGACCAGACACCTTGGCGAGATAGGTCTTGGCGACTTCGAACGATGGGTGTGCGAGCACGTGGGCGGCGTCGCCGTCATTCGTCAAGATGAGAAGACCGGAGGTCTCGAAATCGAGGCGGCCGACATTGAACAGCCGCTCCTGGTACCCGGAAACGAAATCGCGCAGGTCGCGTCGCCCTCGATCGTCCGCGAGGCTCGACACGACACCGGTCGGCTTGTTCAACATGACGTAACGCTTGCTGACATCGGACTGGATTGGTTCACCGTCGACAGTGATTCGGTCGATTTCTGGGTCGACGCGGGAACCCGGTTCGGTGACCGTTTCACCGTTGACCGTGACGCGACCCTGCGCGATGAGGATTTCGCTCGCGCGTCGAGACGCAACCCCCGCCGCGGCGAGGACCTTCTGGAGTCGATCAGTGGACATCGTCGAAACCGGCGGAACCGTCGTCGAGCAATTCCGACACGGGCGGAAGTTGGTCAAGTGAATCGATTCCCAGGTTCGTCAACAGCAGATCGGTGGTTCCATAAAGGATTGCACCAGTCTCGGGCTCAGTGCCGACCTCGGTGATGAGCCCACGACCGACCAGCGTTCGAATCACGGTATCGACGTTCACTGCTCGAATTCCCGAAACGTGCGAACGAGTCACGGGCTGCTTGTAGGCGATGACGGCAAGGGTTTCGAGCGCGGGTTGTGACAATTTGGTCGAATTCTGCGACAACACAACATCGCGAACGAGTTCGTCATAAGACTCACGGACATAAATTCGCCAACCGCCGCCGATTTCGCGCAATTCGAAACCGCGCTGAACGGTCCCGTCGACTCCGTCGAAGTCGGCAACGAGTCGCGCGATGGCAGCCTTGACCTCTGTGACGGGTCGTTCCAGCACGGTGGCTAGGGACACCACACTGTGTGGCTCGTCGGCCACCATCAGGATCGCTTCGAGTTGACGCTCAAGTTCAATTTCCATATTCGGCTCCCAGAGTCACAAGGTTTTCGTCGTTCCATGTCTCGGCGCTCCAGCGCACCGTCAATTCCCCGAGCGGTTCGATCTGTTCAAACGCCACCGCGGACTGACGGTACAGCTCGAGAATCGCCAGGAACCGCGCAACAATCACACCACGCTGATCGGCTCCCGCAATGATTTGGCGGAACGTCATCGGGGCAGAGCGAATCATGGAAATAACTATGGCGGCCTGTTCACGGACCGACACGAGCGGTGCGTGCAGGTGATCGAGTCCAACGAACGGGATTTCGCGAGGCGCGAGCGCGTACAGGGCAAGGGTGTGGAAATCCTCAATCGACGTCGTCCAAACCAGTTCGGGTGTGCGTTCGCGAAATTTTTCTTCGAGTCGAACAGCGCGGGGATGACGCGCCGATTCGCGCTCGATTCGCCCGGAAAACCACACCGAAATCTCTTTGAAGGCGCGGTATTGCAACAATCGAGCAAACAACATGTCGCGCGCCTCGAGAACTGCCACATCGTCGGCGTCGGCGTATTCCCCGGTGGGCAAAAGCCCCACGATCTTCATGTCGAGCAGCGTCGCGGCGACAACGAGGAATTCAGATGCGGCATCGAGTTCCGCCGTTCCGTCAAGGTCACGAAGGAATGTGATGAATTCGCTCGTCACCGCGGCGAGACTCACCTCGGTGATGTCCATCTCGTGTTTCGAGATGAGCGAAATGAGAAGGTCGAAGGGTCCGTCGAAATTCGCGAGGCTGACGCGGAATCCGTCCTCGGAACTAGGCGATCTTTCCAAGGGAAATCAGCTCTCGGGCAAGTTCGCGGTACGAGTCGGCGGCTTGGTGATCCGGTGCGAAAGTGGTGATGGGCGCCGCGGCAACGGTCGAGTCCGGGAACTTGACGGTGCGGCGAATAAGGGTTTTGAGAACGTCTTTCGGTCGGTTCTGCTTGACCAGATCGAGAACTTCGACAGAGTGCAGGGTTCGCGGGTCGTACATCGTCGCCAGAATTCCGTCGAGTTCGAGAGCCGGGTTGAGTCGCGCCTTCACCTTGTCGATGGTGTCGAGCAGCAGTGCAACCCCGCGCAGGGCAAAGAACTCGCAGGCGAGCGGAATCAGAACCCCGTGGCTTGCGGTAAGAGCGTTCACGGTGAGGAGTCCGAGCGATGGCTGGCAATCGACGAGGACAACATCGTAGTCAGCAAGAACGGGCTTCAAGATGTCGGCAAGAACGTGTTCACGAGCGACCTCGTTGACGAGTTGCACCTCGGCCGCGGCAAGGTCGATATTCGCCGGCAAGATGTGAATGTTCTCAATTGATGTCGCCTGAATAACGTCGCGAGTCGTGAGCGGTGAACGGCTTGAATCGACCGCCTTGTCGGGAACGAGCAGGTTGTAAATCGTCGGAACGTCGTGGGCGGAGGATCCGAGTCCCGCGGTCAAAGCCCCTTGCGGGTCAAAGTCAACGACGAGAACTTTTCGACCAACCTCGGCGAGTGCACCGGCGAGCGAAATCGCTGTTGTGGTCTTTCCCACTCCACCTTTTTGGTTGCAGAGTGAAATCACGCGCGCCGGACCATGGGAGGTCAACGCCGGAGGCACGGGAAACACGGTCACGGGGCAATTCTACGGTGAATAGGGCGCGGATTTACCGCGCCCTCGGATGAGACGTCCGATAGGCCTCAGTGAGTGCATCGCGGGTCACGAGCGTGTAGATCTGCGTTGTCGCAACCGAAGCGTGCCCCAACATCTCTTGCACAACTCGAATGTCGGCGCCACCCCGCAACAAGTGCGTTGCGCACGAGTGACGAAGCGTGTGGGGCGAAATCGTTGACGTGATTTCGGCCCGAGTCGCCGCCGCTCGGATGATGAGGAAAACGTTCTGGCGGGATAGGGCAGCACCCCGAGCGCCGAGGAAGAGCGCGGGTGTGCCGCGTCCTTTTGCCAACAGCACGGGGCGACCGCGTACGAGATACGCATCGAGCGCCTCGCGGGCAAACCGACCGACCGGGACAACGCGCTGTTTGTTTCCCTTACCCGTCAGAGTGATCACATCCAGTATCTCGTCGGCCCGAACGTCATCGACGACCAGCCCAACCGCCTCAGAGACACGGGCGCCTGTGGCGTACATGAGTTCAAGAATCGCTCGATCGCGCAAGCCAACAGGAGTCTCGGTCGGTGTCGACTCGAGTAGTGCCGTCACTTGCTCGATGCTCAGTGCTTTGGGCAGGCGCTGGGTTCGACCAGGCGCGATCACCGCACCCGTCGGATCGTTCGACGCGAGGGCTTCGGCGACAAGGTAGCGGTGGAACGAACGAACGACCGAGAGCGCACGGGTGATTGATGAAGACGCGAGACCGGCCCGGCGGAGGGTGGTTAGATAATCGGTCACTGCGACCGAGTCAATGGACTCGAGCGAACGCGTACCGATAAACCCGGCCCACCGATCGAGGTCGCGTCGATACGCCGCGATCGTGTTGGTGCTTCGGCCCCGCTCCAACGCCGTGTGACGCAGGAACTGCTCGATGAGGCGCGTTACCTCCATGGTGGGCTACTTCTCGTCGATGTAGTCGACGTCGAGCACGTCGGCCGTGTGGCGCACCTTCGCTGCGGCGATGAGCCCGACAAACAGCGGGTGACCATGAGTGGGCCGTGAACGCAACTCGGGATGAGCCTGAGTCGAAACGTAATACGGATGAACCTCCCGCGGAAGTTCAACAAACTCGACGAGC
>JAEMRP010000103.1 GCA_016463265.1 Microbacteriaceae bacterium
CCCTCGGTGAGGTTCGGCAGAACGTCGGCTTTATAGAGGTGACGCTGGTACTGGTCGGGAGCGAGGATGACGATGATGTCGGCCCATTTCGCCGCCTCGGCTGTCGACAGAACGGTGAATCCCGCCGCTTCGGCCTTCTCGACCGACTTCGAGTCAGGCTTCAATCCAACAACGACCTCGATGCCCGAATCGCGAAGGTTCTGCGCGTGTGCGTGCCCCTGTGAGCCGTAGCCGATAACGGCGACCTTCTTGCCGGTGACAATCGAAAGGTCGGCGTCTTTTTCGTAGACGACATCGGTCATGGTGTTTCTCCTTGTGGTGGGGGTTCCAGGTCGCGTTCGCGCCTGGTTTTATTGGTTCTTGAAAATCCGTTCAGAAATAGACTTCGAGCCGCGGCCCATCGCGAGCAATCCGCTCTGGGCGATTTCTTTTATGCCGAATGGATCGAGCACCTTCAACAGCGCCTCGATTTTCTGGGTGTCACCCGTCACCTCGATGACGAGCGAATCCGGTGCGACATCGACCACGCGCGCGCGGAAAAGGTTCACGGCTTCCAGAATCTGGCTTCGCGTGTTTTGGTCGATGCGCACCTTGACGAGCATGTGTTCCCGCTGAACAGATTGTCCGGGTTCGAGTTCGACAATCTTGAGAACGTTGATGAGCTTGTTGAGTTGCTTGGTGACCTGCTCGAGTGGTGAATCCGCAACATCAATGACGAGTGTGATCCGCGAGAGCCCATCGACCTCAGTGGTGCCCACGGCGAGGGAATGGATGTTGTATCCCCGACGAGCGAACAGCCCGGCGACGCGCGTGAGTAGTCCCGGTTTGTCCTCGACGAGAAGTGACAGCACGTGTTGCGTCATGGCTTACTCCTCATCCCAACTCGGTGCGTGTTCGCGGGCGTATTGAACGTTCGAGTTTCCCACGCCCTGCGGAACCATCGGCCACACCATCGCTTCACGCGACACGATGAAGTCGATAACAACGGGACGGTCATTCGTCTCCAGGGCAAGTTTGATGGCCGGTTCGATTTCGTCTTCCGTTCGAACGCGAATTCCGAGACAGCCATAGGCCTCCGCCAACTTGACGAAGTCGGGAATGAACTCGGGTCCATCCAACGGCTGCAGGTCGGTGAACGAGTGGCGACCGTCGTAGAACAGTGTCTGCCACTGGCGGACCATTCCGAGGGACGAGTTGTTGATGATGGCGACCTTGATCGGGATGTCATTGATCACACAGGTCGCGAGCTCTTGATTTGTCATCTGGAAACAGCCGTCCCCGTCAATGGCCCACACGACACGGTCAGGCTGCGCAATCTTTGCGCCCATCGCTGCGGGAACCGCGAAGCCCATCGTGCCCGCTCCGCCCGAGTTGAGCCATGCGCCGGGGCGCTCATATTCGATGTACTGCGCCGCCCACATTTGGTGCTGACCAACTCCAGCGGCATAGATCGCCTCGGGGCCTGACATCTGTCCGATTTTTTGAATAATTCCCTGCGGCGCCAAGAGGCCGTCGTCGAGGTCGTCGAACCCTAGCGGGAAACTTGCTCGAAGCGATTCGAGTCGTTCCCACCACGCCGTCAACGGCTTTGCGGTCTTCTTGACTTTCTTCCATTCCGGCAACAGATCAAGGATGACCTCGCGGACATCACCAACGATGGGCACATCGGCTTCGCGAATCTTGCCGATTTCGGCGGGGTCGATGTCGACGTGGATGACCTTGGCTCCCGGAGCGAATTCGCTTACCTTTCCGGTCACGCGGTCGTCGAAGCGTGCACCGAGGACAATAAGTAGATCGCTCTCTTGCAAGCCGAGAACAGCAGGGACCGAACCGTGCATGCCGGGCATTCCGAGGTTCTGCGGGTGTTTGTCAGACAGCACGCCACGGGCGGTCAGTGTCGTGATCGCCGGGGCTCCGACGGCCTCCACGATTTCTTGCAATTCTTTGTGCGAGTTCGCGCGAATGGCACCGCCTCCGATGTAAAAAATCGGGCGCTCAGCTTGGGCGATCATCTCTGCCGCGGCCTGAACCTGCTTGCCGTGTGCCTTTTGAACGGGCTTGTACCCCTGCAGGTCGACTTTGTCCGGCCAGATGAACGGTGCCGAACCCTGTTGGCAGTCCTTGGTGACGTCGATGAGCACGGGCCCGGGTCGGCCGGTCGTCGCGATGTGATACGCCGCCGCAACCGTGGCGGGGATGTCCTCGGCTTTCGTCACGAGGAACGAGTGTTTGGTGATGGGCATCGTGATACCCACGATGTCCACCTCTTGGAACGCGTCCGTTCCCATGAGCGTCGAGAACACCTGCCCCGTGATCGCAATCATCGGAATGGAATCCATGTGGGCGTCAGCGATGGCGGTGACGAGGTTCGTCGCTCCTGGGCCACTCGTGGCGATGCAGACCCCGACCTGACCCTTCGCGAGTGCGTATCCCTCCGCGGCGTGGCCCGCTCCCTGTTCGTGACGCACCAGGATGTGTCGGATTGTGGTCTGAGACATCAGTTCGTCATAGAACGGCATGATGGCACCACCCGGGAGCCCGAAGACATCAGTGATTCCCAAAATTTCGAGAGACTTCAGGAGCGCACCACTGCCCGTCATCATCGGCGGTTCGCCGGACTTCGGTGTTGTGGTCGAAGTGACCATCGGGTTCTCCTTATAAAACGACGTTGGTGTTAGCCGGTGACGGCGCCGAGGGCGGCCGACTGCACCAGCTTGGAATATTTCGCAAGAACACCGCGGGTGTAACGCGGCGGAAGGGGCGACCATCCTGTGCGGCGCGCCTCCAACTCGGTTTCATCGACGAGTAAATCGATGCTCCGAGCTGCGATATCGACCCGTATCAGATCACCATCGCGCACGAAGGCAATGGGACCTGCATCCACTGCCTCGGGAGCTACGTGGCCGATACACAGTCCGGTTGTGCCGCCTGAGAATCGCCCGTCCGTCAAGAGTAATACATCTTTCCCCAGTCCCGCTCCCTTGATTGCGGCTGTGACGGCAAGCATCTCGCGCATCCCCGGGCCGCCCTTGGGCCCTTCGTAGCGAATCACGACGACATCGCCGGCGGTGATTTCGCCGTTTGTCAATGCGTCCATAGCGGCGCGCTCGCGCTCAAACACGCGGGCCGGACCTTCGAAGGTTGCCGCGTCAAATCCGGCTGTCTTGACGACAGCACCTTCCGGCGCGAACGAACCGTTGAGAATCGTGATGCCGCCGGTTGCGTGGATCGGGTTGTCGAGGGTTCGAAGAACCTCGCCGTCCAATGCGTCGAGATTCATGTCGGCGAGGTTTTCCGCCATTGTCTTTCCCGTGATGGTGAGGGCGTCGCCGTGCATGAGCCCGGCGTCAATAAGCGCCTTCATGAGAACGGGGAGCCCGCCGCGACGGTCGACGTCGTTCATGACGTACTTACCGAAGGGCTTGAGGTCACCGAGGTGAGGAACCTTTGCGCCAATGCGGTTGAAGTCGTCGAGCGTGAGCGGAACTTCGGCTTCGTTGGCGATCGCGAGAAGGTGAAGGACAACGTTCGTCGAGCCTCCGAGTGCCATCGCAATCGCAATCGCATTTTCAAATGCCTTGATGGTGAGAATGTCGCGGGCAGTCTGTCCTCGATCGAGCATGCCGACGACGGCCTCGCCCGATCGGTGAGCGAAATAGTCGCGGCGGCGGTCATACGAGGCAGGCGACGCGGACCCTGGAAGACTCATGCCCAGCGCTTCGGCCACGGACGCCATGGTGTTGGCCGTGTACATTCCGCCACACGCACCTTCTCCGGGGGCGAACGCACATTCAATGCGACGGGCGTCTTCAGCACTCATTTTTCCGGCCTTAACTGCTCCGACCGCTTCGAACGAATCAATAATGGTGATGTCTTTTTCGGTGCCATCCTCCAACTTCACCCAGCCCGGCGCAATCGAACCGGCATAGAGGAAACAACTCGCGAGATCGAGACGAGCCGCGG
>JAEMRP010000104.1 GCA_016463265.1 Microbacteriaceae bacterium
CACGGAGCCCGCGCAGATGGCGTGGCTCGATGCCGGCTTTCTGAAGTTCAACCAAAGCCTTCAGTGTTTTGAGGGAATCGTCCGTGTAAATCTCTGCTGCCGGAATCAGGCCCATCGAGACGGCATCATCCAAAAGAGCTTTGGATGACTCCGCAGATTTCAACATTTCCGACCGGGTGAATCGAACCTCGAGCGACAAGATGGAGTCAATCGAGACGGTTGAGCCGCCGGGGAGCGTCGGTGACTTTCCCGCGTCAATGTCCCCCAGGATTATCTCGATTTGCTTGAGTGGCAGGAAGTAATCCCGTTGCAAACCAAGAATCACCCTGAGGCGCTCGACATCCGAGTGACGGTACGACCGGTATCCGCTCGCAAGACGCTCGGGGTTGACGAGGTTGTTATCGCCGAGAAATCTAATTTTTGAACTTGACAGATCCGGAAATTGAATCCGAAGCTGCTGGAGCACCTGACCGATAGTCAGGCCAGAGGGCGCATCCCCGGCGCGCTGTGCGGCCATGGACTACGCACCAGTCGGAAGGTCGTGGCGCGACGGATAAAACGTCATACGGTATTTGCCTATTTGAATTTCGGAACCGTCCTGCAATAACCCACCTGCGGTGCGGGAGCCTTCCAAATACGTCCCGTTCAGCGAATCGAGGTCACGAATCGAAAAAACCTTTCCATCTCTTGTGATCTCGGCGTGACGACGAGACACCGTGACATCGTCAAGGAAGATGTCCGCGTCAGGGTGCCGGCCCGCGACAGTGACATCTGTGTCCAGCAAGAACCGTGCGCCAACCGTTGGTCCCCGTCGAACGATCAACAGCGCACTCCCCGCCGGGAGTGCGGTGATCGCAGCGAGTTCGTCCGCCGAAGCGGTGTCTTCGAGGTCAGAGAGGCGCGATGCAAAATCCTGACCGAGGTGTTCGGTGCTGTTCCGAATGTCGTCGTTGTCGCTCACTTCGCCTCCTTCGTGCCCAACTCTACTAGACCTCGGATTTGGCGGAAACCCCAGGAATTGTTCTCCGCAACACTCCGAGGTACCCAAATCCAGCAACCCAATAGATTCCCGCACCGACGGACCCGAGCAACCATCCGATCAACTCGAGTGGAACTGGCGCATCGTTCCAGACCGTCCCGAGAACAACGACGGGGAAGGCAATGAAGAGAACGAAAGTCGCAGTCTTGCCGACGAATGTCACCCGAGGGAAATCTGCGATTCGAAGTCGTCGATACAACACGACAGACAACAGCATGATGTCGCGCGCCAAAATGATGGCGAGCAAAGGCAGGGGAATGAGGCCTCTTATCGCCAACCCAATCACGCTAGCGGCGATGAAAAGACGATCCGATAACGGATCAAGATACATCCCGAGGCGGGTGACTTGATTGAAGTTTCGTGCAATCATCCCGTCGACGAAGTCGCTTGTTGTGGCGATGATGAGGACGATGAGTGCCATTGTGTCATTGCCCGTCACGAGCAACCACAGAAAAACGGGCACCATCACGAGGCGAATAAACGAAATGGCATTGGGAACCGTCCAGATGCGATCGATTCCCGTTCGAGCCATGGCACAACTCTACTCGGAGTGTTATTTTCCAGCTCGGTCTAGAGAGCGGCGGCGGCTCGTCGATTCTTTGCGCGTCGGGATGTGGTCACAAAAATGGTCAACGTTGGCACAAGGTAGAGCGTCCAGGTGATCAGTTCCAGAAGACTGGGATTTGCGCGATAGCTGAAGAGCCCGTAAAGCAACGAACCAATTAAGGTTTCTTTGCCGAGCCACGCGGTGGCGTCGTACACGGGAGCACCGGCGGGCAACAGTCCAACTTCTTGGAATTCGTGAACGCCGTAGGCGAGAATCCCCGCCGCGACGACGATGAGAATGACACTCGTCCATTGAAAGAAGGTCCCCAGATTTATCCGGAGAAGGCCTCGATAGATAATCCACCCAAGGATTACGGCAACACCGATTCCCGCAAACGCCATTCCCATGGCGGGAAGACCGTCACCGGTTGAATTCATCGAGGCCCAGATAAACACTGCCGTTTCGACACCTTCGCGAACGACGGCAGTGAATGCGACGACCGCGATTGCGATGCCGCCCTGCGAAAGCCCAGCCTGCATGGATCCCTCGAGAGATCCCTTCAAATTCCGAGCAGTCTTCGCCATCCAGAAGATCATCCAGGTCAGCAGACCGGCTGCGAGGACGGACAGCGAACCAACGATGATGGGCTCGACCGCCTCGCCAGATTCGGCAAGAACGTAAAAAATTAATGCGCCGGTGCCGAGTGAAACAATTACCGCCGCACCAACTCCCGACCAGATTCGACTGATGAGGTCTCGACGGTTAACCTTGAGTGCAAAGGCGATGAGAATTCCGACGATGAGCGAGGCTTCAAGGCCTTCGCGAAGTCCAATAAGAAAATTTGCGAGCACGGTTCTCCGATTTTCACTCAGCTGGGTATTTCCCAGTGGAATGAGGTAAGGCTTACCTTACCAAAGATTTTTGTGACCCGGCGCGATACGGTGTTGGCATGTCCAATGCCCTAATTGTGATCGACGTCCAGAACGGTTTCGACGACCCAGCGTTTGGCCCACGCAATAACCCCGCGTGCGAAAGTAACGTGCGTCGGTTGCTTGCCCACTGGCGAGAAAGAGGACAACCCATCGTTCTCGTTAGACACGATTCGAAACACCCCGGTTCGCCACTCGAGCCCGGTCAGCCCGGAAATGACCTCAAGTCGGGCATCGACGGACCCCACGACCTGTTCATCACGAAGAGCACCAATTCCGCCTTCTACGGTTCTCCCGACCTTGACGAGTGGCTTAGAGCTCACGGAGTGACACGAGTGACGATTTGTGGCATCACAACGGACCACTGTTGCTCGACGACCGCGAGAATGGCCGACAATCTCGGATACTCGGTCGATTTCGTCCTCGACGCCACTCACACTCACGACAGAACATCCGCCGATGGCTCGGTGATTGTCGCCGACGAGGTCGCGCGCGTTAACGCCGCCAGTCTGGACGGCGAGTTCGCCCGTGTCATCACGACCACGGAGGCAGTGAAACGCTAGGGTCGATGCATGGTAAATAAAAGCACACTTGTCCCCGCCCTTGTCGTCGAGTTCCTCGGAACCGCTCTCCTCGTCGCAGCGCAGATTGGTACTGGGTACGCGCTGACCGGTCTCGCGCAGATTGGGCTTCCCCAGATGGTTACCTTCGGTATCGCCATAGTCAGCGCACTTGCGCTCGCAATCGCCATCACCATGGGTGGGCCAATCTCAGGCGGTCACTTCAACCCGGCCGTGACGATCGCTCTCACCCTGACTAACAATTCCCCGGAGAACAGAGCCCTCCCCTACATCGGTGCTCAACTTCTCGGGGGGTTCCTTGCCGCCGTGGTTGCCAACTTCCTGTGGGCGGGAACGGTCGTCACGATGTCCGTCGGAACGGCTCCTGTCGCCAACCAACTCACCAGCGAATTGCTCGCGACCGGCGTGCTCGTCGGAATCGTCGTGACGATGGTTCGCCGTAACGGCGGTCAAGGGCTGAATTGGCTGGTCCCCGCGTGGGTGGGCACCGCGATCTTCCTGACGCCGACGGGATGCATGGCTAACCCCGCGGTGACCCTCGGTCATATGTTCACCGACTCGTATACGAGTGCGGCGCCGGAGGCAGTGCCGTCCTACATCGGAATTCAGATCATTGCAGCACTTCTCGTGGCGGGAGCCACCGTGATTTTCGCCCCCATGTCCGCGGCGAAGAACGCGTCAGCAACGAAGAAGTAAGCCGGGTTTTCAACGCACCGCGGTGGAATCCGGCAACGCATTCTCGTGATAAACCTGTAGGTATGACCGAGGAAGCGAAATACGTCGTGATTGGCCGCCGCGAGGGAATCGAGTTTCGCGCCTATGAGCCACACGTGCTCGTCAGTGTGAGCG
>JAEMRP010000105.1 GCA_016463265.1 Microbacteriaceae bacterium
GTGACCAGATGAGCGCATCCAGCGCACCGGGCTCGCTGTCGATCATGGCGGCGACGATCGCCGCGTTGTGAATGGTCGCGTCGATTTTGGCGTTGTTCCGGATGATCCCGGTGTCCGCCATAAGGCGCGCACGGTGGGCGTTCCCAAAGCCCGCGATAACGTGCGGGTCGAAGTTCGCGAACGCTTCGCGGAACCGCTCGCGTCGCCGCAGGATAGTAATCCACGAGAGCCCTGACTGGAACGATTCGAGCACGAGGCGCTCGAACATCGCGCGGTCACCGTGGACCGGGACACCCCACTCGGTGTCGTGATAATTCACATAGAGCGGATCGTCGCCACACCACCAACATCGAGCGACACCATCCGCACCGACGCGCAGTGCGGTCATCGGTGAGCAATGCCTTCGTGCTCGAGCAGCCAGACCTTCGTCGGAATCCCGTTGCCACCGGAGTAACCCGTGATGCGGCCGTCACTGGCCAACACACGATGGCAGGGGATGATGATGGGAACAGGGTTTGCGCCCACCGCACCGCCGACCGCGCGGCCGCCTGTTGAACGCCCCGTTGTCATCCCCACGTCGCCGTACGATCGAACAGCGCCGAACGGGATGGCCGCCAGCGCATCCCACACCGCAGTCTGGAACGGTGTCCCGGCCAACGACACGGGAACGCTGAATTCTCGACGCTTTCCCGAGAAGTATTCGCCCAGTTGCTTAGTTGCTGTGACGAGCACCGCGTTGTTCTTTTCGGGCATTGAGTCGTGAGGCAGCTCACCGTCGCATTCGATGGTGAGACCCACAACCGAGTCGCCTCGCGCGATGATCTCGAGGCGGCCGATTGGGCTGTCCATGCGGACAAGCGCATCAAAATTGGTCATAAATGAAGATTAGTTCACGGGTTGCTAGTTGATAAAACCTTTTGTATTGTGTGAATAATGTGGCGTTATTCAAACCTGGGGAATGAAGTCATCATGGACATCCCCATCCGATACCTCGGCAACTCGGGCCTCCTAGTCTCGGCGGTCGGTCTAGGTTGCAACAACTTTGGACGCCCCGATACGCCGACGTTCACCGCGGGAGGAACAGCCGACGTCATGGCAGCCGCGATCCAGGCTGGCATCAACTTCTTCGACACCGCGGATATTTACGGCGCAGATTTCGGTCTTTCGGAACGGCTCATGGGACCGGTTGTCGCAAACGCGCGCGAACGAATGGTCATCGCAACGAAGTTCGGACACACGGGATACGAGAGCCCGCTCGCGCACCTCGGTCCTGGTGGTTCACGGGCGTACATCCGAGCATCCATCGATCAGTCTCTCGAGCGTCTGCAGACGGATTTCATCGACCTGTATCAGCATCACACTCCGGATCCTCGTGTACCCATCGAAGAGACCCTCGAAGCGCTCAACGAATTGATCGAGGAGGGAAAGGTTCGACACATCGGTCACAGCAATTACAGCGGCGAACAAGCCCGTCGGGCACAATCCGTCGCTAAGCGCCTTGGGTTGAAGAGTTTCGTCTCAGCGCAGAACGAGTACAACCTGCTGTCGCGGGACGCCGAGAACGACATCCTCCCTGTCGCGCAGGACATGGGACTCGGCTTTCTGCCATGGTTTCCCCTCCACAATGGGCTTTTTACGGGAAAGTTCACCAAGGACGGTGGCCCCGAGAATTCGCGAATCATGCGAACACGCCAACATCTGCACGCCGAGGCGCCGTGGGACGCAATGGACAAGTTTGCGAAGTTTTGCGCTGAACGTCGCATCACAATGCTGGAAGCCACAATTGGATGGCTATTGGCGGTTCCCGGGATGTCGAGTGTGATTGCAGGCGCCACCACGGTCGTTCAAGTTCGCGAAAATGCCGACGCGGCGGTTTCGTGGAGTCCGACGACCCGAGAATTCGCTCAGATCGCGAACCTTTTCCCCTTCAAAGCTTAGGGTTCGGCCGGCACCAATAGCATCGCGCTCGCGTCGATTCCCAACGCCGTGTTGAGCCTCATTGCTCGAGCATTGAGCACCGACATTTGTTCAATGAGACTGTTGTACTGTTCAATCATTTCATTGAGCGCAACTCGTGACTTCTCTAATTCGGTTTGCCGACGTCGGAGAGAACCACGCTCCCGCGTGAAATCCGACGACGAGCTGAAATAACCCGGGATTTCTGCGTGGGCGTTGAACGACTCGATATCCTGCAACAACGTCCTTTTGTCGCGCGTGTACGTCGTGAGAGCATCCTTCGCCGCAACTTCGAGAGAGAGGATTTGGCTGCCGACCGATTCGATCGAACTTGAGATTTCGGCAATCGTGTTGGCTGCAGACAACGCGAGTTCAACACACGCCTGTCGATTGTCAAAATAGCGGGTGTAGAACTCTTCGAGGGCTGGCGTCACGGTGGCGGATTCCGTGCCAAGAATTGCAAAAAGTTCAGCGACTCGTTGATCTGGCGTGAGAGATTTGTATGGGGCAAGCCGTCCGAGAAGGTCGGGATTACTGATACCGGCGAACGACTTTTCAATTTCTGCGGAAACTGTCGTCCGCTCAACTGGATCTAACCGCGTCCAGACGGCGTGCAGGGTTTCGTGCGCAGCAACGACTGGTTCAAGTGTGGTGAACGTGTCGTCCATGATGTCTAACAGATGAATGGTGTCGTCGGAAACGGAATAGCACCCGAGAACCGCGATCCCCGCTTCGGGGTTGGGGCATGATTCGTCGAAAGTTTCGGGGCTGTGAAGCGTCGGATGCGCCGCTAGCAGATAAAACCGACCGGCAGACGAGAGCCCTGCTCGAGCGACGTACTCATCGATTCGCGCATTGTCGACGGCCTTCCCCACCGTTAGCCAATCGCGCACCATCGAGACGTTGAGAATCCCCCAGCCGCCTAGTGCGAGTAATCCAACCTGCGCGATGAGCGAAAGCACTGCGACAACGATGCCGACGCTTCGCCCAAAACCTGGGGCGAAGAACCGTTTCACTCTTTCAGGCTATTGGCTAGTGCCCCGTGAGGGGTGCAAGCACACGAGCGACAATCGACGGTCGCCCGGTGATCTTTTCTTCCTCGTCTGCCAACGTCGTTCCCACGAGCCCCGCGTTGGCACCAAGGAATCGGAGTGGCTCCGGTTCCCATGACGGGGACCGGTGGTTCACCCACGGCAGCGCGGTCAGTGGCGTTTGCGCTCCGGTGATGAGGTCGGCGAGGGTTCGTCCGGCGAGGTTCGTGGTCGTGAGTCCGTCGCCTACGTAGCCGCCCGCGCCACCGAGTCCGGTGGTGGGGTCGTACGAGACGCTCGCGTGCCAGTCGCGGGGAACACCCAACGGCCCACCCCAGCTGTGAGTCACAACGATGCGGTCGGCAATCTGCGGGAACATTTCTCGCAGTGTGCGAGCGAGGTGAAGGAAGACGCTGTCGACCCGGTCGTATTCCGGTTTGATGGCGGAACCCCAGTGATAGCGGGCGCCGCGTCCTCCGAAGGCGAAACGGTTGTCGGCGGTTCGTTGACCATAAATGACGAGGTGACGACCGTCCGAGAACGTGTGCCCGTGTTCGATTCCGAGCTCTTTCCAGACTGATTCGGGCAGCGGTTCGGTCGCGATCATGAGCGAATACAACGGAAGGATACGCCGTTTCGTCTGAGCGATGGAGGCACCGTAGCCTTCGGTCGCGTTGATGATGTGCTGTGCGCGCACATCCCCGCGATCCGTGTGGACGACACCTTTCTTCCACGACGTCACTGTCGTCGATTCCACAATGCGCGCGCCGCGCGATTCGACGATTTCCGCGATTCGACGCACGAGTTTGGCCGGGTGGACCCTGGCGCAGTCGGGAGTGAAGCTCGCGCCGCGGGCGCCGGAGGCGCGAACCTTGTCGGCGTCCCACCATTCGAGCGCATCGATTCCGAGGGCCTTCGTCGCGGCAACTTCGGCGCGCAGTTCGCG
>JAEMRP010000106.1 GCA_016463265.1 Microbacteriaceae bacterium
TGTAAATCTGGGTCGTGCCGACGCTCGAGTGCCCGAGAATCTCTTGCACGCTACGAAGATCCGCTCCGCCGTCCAAGAGGTGCGTCGCTGCGGTGTGCCGCAGAATGTGCGGTCCCTTGGGGCCAGCGCCGGGCATCGCGCCGATGATGGCGGCGACAACGCCGTAGACCGTCCGCGTCGTCAGTGGTTTTCCGCGAGCACCGACAAAAAGGTGTGTGGTCTCTGCCGTGACGGGCATTTCAGGGCGGGCGTTGTCGCGGTAATCCAACAACGCCGCACGCGCGGGGACACCGAACGGGACCACCCGCTCTTTCGCCCCTTTTCCGAGGACCCGAACTGTCGAATCGGCCCAATCGATGTCGTCGAGCCGAATCCCGACGAGTTCCGAGACACGAATCGCCGAGGCATACAGCAGTTCCCACATCGCGAGGTCGCGAACGGCGATGGGGTCCCCCGTTGCAGCCCGCACCGCGAGGTCGTCCAACACATGGCCCATCGCGGTGGCCGCGACCACGCGCGGAAGATGAGCGGGTTTTTTCGGGGCGGACAATCGGGCAGCAACATTTGCGGGAATGTCCCCGCGCGAGTGCGCCCAGTGGAAGAAGGACTTGACCGCCGAGACTCGTCGGCCGATCGAACTCGCGGCATCACCCGCGGTGGACATCGCCCACACCCACGAACGGCAGTCCTCGAGCGAAATATCGGGTAAAACGGTCGATTCGGCCGATTTCAAGGATTGAACAAACAAATCGAGGTCACCGCGATAGGCGCGCACCGTGTGCGAGCTCGCGTCGCGTGCCGCCTCTAACTCAAAGAGGTAGCGCGCGACGGACTCGTCAACTCTCATGTCAACCAGTGTGCGCGGGAAAACCGCGAATTATTTGCTGGACACACCCGTTTTGCGCGGAAGCCACATGCGCTCGCCGACCAGAAAGGTCAGCGACGGGACGACGACCGTGCGCACGAGGAGCGTGTCGAGCAACACTCCGACACAGACGATGACGCCAATCTGGGTCAGGGTGATGAGCGGCAAGACGCCGAGAACCGCGAACACCGCGGCGAGCAGGACTCCGGCGCTGGTGATGACTCCACCGGTTGCACCGAGTGCCGTGATCATTCCCGCCTTGATTCCGGCTGGCTTGCCGTTGATGACGATCTCTGACTCTTCTTTGACACGCGTCATGAGGAACATGTTGTAGTCGATTCCGAGTGCCACGAGGAACAGGAAGGACAGCACGAGGACGTTTCCGTCGAGTGCGGGGAATCCCCAGATTCCTTGGAACAACAACCACGACGAGCCAATGGCCGCAAAGTACGACGCGACGACGGTCGCGAGAAGGATGACGGGGGCAACGAATGCTCGCAACACCAGAATCAGGATGAGCAAAACGACCGCGAGGACTGACGGGAAAATCAGGTTTTGGTCGGCCTGGATCGCGAGATCGGTGTCCAAAATCTGGGCGTCGGTTCCACCGACCAACGCATCGCCGTCACCGACCGAATCGAGTCCGAGCCGGAAACCTGCGACCGCGGCCGTGGCTTCATCCGATTCGGATGCGAAGTCAAGCGTTGCGGTGATTTGTGTCCAGCCATCGTTCGTTTCGCCGACAGTCGAATAGGTGGGCTCTGGTTCGGGAGCCGTCGCGATGACGACCCCGGGAATCGGTGGGCCAGCAACCATGGGGGGTGCGGGGATTTCGACGAGCAGGTCCTTGTTGTCATCGAGGTAAGCCTGAACTTCGTCGACGTCGTCCTCGGAAGCCATGACGGTGAAGCCCGAACCCTGGAATTCTTCGAACTTGTCCGTCAGAATCTCGATTCCGATGACCGCGCCAGGCTTGGTGAGGAATCGCTCGTTCGCCGTGAGACCCGTTTGAATTCCGAGTGCCGGAAGCGCCAGCGCGATGGCGAGAATCGCCGAGCCGATTCCGAAAACGACGGGACGACGCGAAATCGCCTTTCCGGCTCGTGCCCACATGCTTTCGCGCTTGGGCATGACACCGAACTTGGGGGTCAGCGGCCAGAAGATCCAACGCGGCCAGATGACGAGTGCGAACGGAAGGACGATAACTCCCGCGATCATCGCCACCGCGATTCCGACGAATCCCGCGAGTCCGAGCGCGCGGTTCGAATCCAACTGGGTGAACAAAAGCACGGCCATGACGGCGAGAACGGTTCCACCCGACGCGATGATTGCGGGGGCAGTTCCACGAACGGCTTTGGCCATCGCATCCGCGCGATTCTCAAACTTCAGAAGCTCTTCGCGATACCGCGAAATGATGAGCAACGCATAGTTGGTCCCCGCACCGAAGACGAGCACCGAGAGAATTCCGGTGATAGAGGCATCGAGTTGCCCTCCAAGCATCTCGGCGGCCTTTCCCGCCATCGCGCCGGCCAGTCCGTCGGCCAAGCCGACCACGAGCAGCGGGACAATCCAGAGAATGGGCGAACGATACGTGACGAGAAGAAGAACAATCACGACGCTCGCGGTGACCAAGAGAAGGGTGAAGTCGGCACCGGCGAAAACGTTCGAGATGTCAATCGCAAAACCTTCAGGACCAGAGAGGTACAGATCGACACCACTCAAGCCAGTTTCAGCCGAATCGCGAATCTCGGCATAACGCTCTTCTTGGACCTCGACCACGAGGGTCTTGTCGAGTGGGATGATCGCGGACGCGGTCGTGCCGTCATCCGAGACGAGCGCGGGAATCGCAAACTCAATGTCAGTGTGGTCGGCGAAGATTTCGGCGACGTTTTCGTTGATTGTCGCAAGTTCGTCGTCCGACAGCTCGGACTCCTTGGTGTACACAAGAAAAATGGACGTTCCGGTCGAATCGGGGAATTCCGCACTGATTCGAGCAACCTCGGCAGCTTCCGACGCGGTCGGTGCGCCACTCTCGGGTGCGACCTCTGCATCCGTCGTTGCCGAAAGGAAAAACATCGCACCGGCGACCGCGGTCGAGAGGACCATCGCAATCAGGGCGGACCAGAATCGGTAGGTCTTGTTCAAGAACATGGCCAAAACTCCAAACTTTTTCGTCACCCTCGCGGTGATGATGTCTCACTAGCGTACCGAATTCTCGGTTACGCGAGATCGGCGGACTGCTCTCGTTCAGCGGTGTTGAAATCCGAGTTTTTGTTCGACACCATCTCCCGAATCTCTGCTTCCGACATCGTTTCCGCCATCGCGCGAAGCGCTGCGGGATAGCCCGCAATCTGTTCATAGTTTTCGACATGGACAATCGAGTGAACGATGTCGGATTCATACACGTGAACAAGATTGATGGATTGCGCACCGTCGACAGCGCTGAGAAGAAACAACTTGTCCGCACCGACGTCGACCGTGTAACAGGTAGCACTGGCGACACTCACGGGAACCCCCGCGAATTGTCCGAACGATGAGTAGTGCAGGTGGCCGGCGAGTATTGTCCGAACGTCGGTTCCCGCGATTACCTCAGCGAGTCGGGATCGCTGTTCTAATCCGATGAGCCGAACCAACGGGTTGTGCGCTTCGAGTGGAGGGTGGTGCATCGCCAATACGGTTCCGCGATCGGCGGGAGTTGCGAGTTCCCCCGCCAGCCACTGGAGTTGAGCGTCGGTGACCGCACCGTGGTGATATCCGGGAACCGACGTGTCGAGCGAAATGATTCTGAGGCCGCCGACGTTGTAGACGCGATCCTGAACGGTATCGCTCTCGTCGTCGAACAATTCGCGCGAGTACGTCGGCCGTTCGTCGTGGTTTCCCATGACCCAGACCAGTTCGGCGCCCAATTCGGCCGCAACGGGTTCGACGTGGCGGCGCAGCCAGCGGTACGCGTCTACTTCAGCGATATCGGCAAGGTCACCGGTGAAAACGAGTGCATCGATACGTTGATCCCCCGCTCGGAGCCGGTCGAGAATGCGGGTGAGGTT
>JAEMRP010000107.1 GCA_016463265.1 Microbacteriaceae bacterium
GACACATCGCGCTCGTGGGCAAGGGCATCACCTTTGATACCGGCGGATTGTCGATTAAGCCGGCTAACTCGATGGTCGGGATGAAGTACGACATGACCGGTGCCGCGACCGTTTTCGCTGTCACACGCGCGATCGCTCAACGTAAACTCCCCATCGCCGTAACAGCCTGGTTGTGCATCGCGGAAAACATGCCATCGGGCACCGCGATTCGACCCAATGACGTCATCACCATTCGGGGCGGAAAAACGGTCGAAGTGACGAACACGGACGCCGAAGGTCGCGTTGTGCTTGCGGACGGTATCGTCGCTGCAAGTGAGGAGAATCCCGACTACATCATTGACGTCGCCACCCTGACCGGCTCTGCACGTGTCGCTCTTGGTCACAGAATTGCCGCCCTGATGGGTGACGACAAGGTGACGACGTCGTTGAAGGCCGCGTCGGACGCCGTCGGTGAAGAGTCGTGGTCTATGCCGTTGCCTGACTACTTGCTGCCGATTTTGACCAGCGATGTCGCGGACATGGCCAACTCTAAAGTTGGGAATACTGCGGGCGGAATGCTCATCGGTGGAATCTTTCTGCGTGAGTTCGTCGGACTCGGCGCCGAGGGCAACCGCATTCCGTGGGCTCATCTCGATATCGCCGGACCAGCCAATAACGGAAATGCACCATACGGTTTCGTCCCCAAGGGTGCAACGGGAACGATGGTGCGAACCCTCATCGAATTCGTCCGTCGGCTGGCGGACAGCCCCGCGAACACGCGGTAGGCTCAAAGGCGGTTAACACTGGGTTTCAGCATGTCCCGCGTGGCCCGGTTCCATTCACAATTTCAAGGAGTGTTGGTGGCTGACGTAGCAGTAGATCTCGTCGTTCTTGGCGGCGGAAGCGGCGGCTATTCGGCCGCACTCCGCGCGAGTCAACTGGGTATGAGTGTCGCGCTCGTTGAAAAAGACAAAGTTGGCGGCACGTGCTTGCACGTCGGGTGTATCCCGACGAAGGCGCTGCTTCACTCCGCGGAGATCGCGGACAGCGTTCGCGACGCGGCAAAGTTTGGGGTTGACGCAACGCTCACAGGAATCGACGTCGCAGCCGTCTCGACCTATCGTCAGGGAATCATCGATTCCAAGTTCAAAGGCCTCCAAGGCCTTCTCAAAGCTCGAGGCGTCGCCACCTACGACGGACACGGAAAACTCACGTCGCCGAACACCGTTCAGGTCGGTGACACGACCATCACTGGGAAAAACGTTGTCCTCGCAACGGGTTCCTCCGCCAAGACGCTTCCCGGGCTCGACATCGGCGGTCGCTTCCTGACCTCGGAGCAGGCCATCACGTTGGACTACGTTCCGAAGAGCGCCATCGTGCTCGGTGGTGGGGTCATTGGCGTAGAACTTTCGTCCGTCTGGCGATCATGGGGAACCGAGGTCACCATTATCGAAGGCCTGCCGCGTCTCGTTCCCAATGAGGACGAGTCCGTGTCCAAGCAATTCGAGCGCGCATTCCGTAAGCGCGGAATTGAATTCAAAACTGGCGTGCGTTTCCAGAGCGCGACCCAGGACGCCAACGGCGTCTCGGTCACTCTCGAGGGTGGCGAAACTCTCACCGCGGATGTCTTGCTCGTCGCCATCGGTCGCGGCGCTCAAACCGCAAACTGTGGCTTCGAGGACGTCGGAGTCACAATGGACCGTGGGTACGTCATCACGAACGAACGCTTACTCACCAACATCCCCGGCGTTTATGCCGTTGGTGACATCGTTCCCGGACTTCAACTCGCTCACCGCGGTTACCAGCACGGGATTTTCGTCGCAGAGGACATCGCTGGAATGAACCCGATGGTTGTCTCTGACGCCAATATCCCGAAAATTACCTACTCCGAGCCCGAAATCGCCTCGGTTGGTTTGTCCGAAGCAGCGGCCAAAGAACACTACGGCGACGCAGCAATTGCGATCTACGACTACAACCTCGCCGGCAACGGAAAGAGCCACATCCTCGAAACAGCCGGCTCTATCAAGGTCATTCGAGTTGTCGATGGGCCCGTTGTTGGTGTCCACATGATCGGTGCCCGCGTCGGCGAACTGATTGGTGAAGCGCAGTTGATTGTCAACTGGGAGGCGCACCCCGAAGACGTTGCACCGCACCTTCACGCACACCCCACTCAAAACGAAGCACTTGGTGAAGCGTTTCTCGCCCTCGCGGGCAAGCCACTTCACGCGATGTAGGACCAGTTCAAGGAGAACGAATCAACATGAGCACGAACGTTAACCTTCCCGCACTCGGTGAAAGCGTCACCGAGGGAACCGTGACTCGCTGGCTGAAAAAGGTCGGAGACTCGGTGGCCGTCGACGAGCCCATCGTCGAAGTGTCGACCGACAAGGTCGACACCGAGATCCCTTCTCCTGTCGCCGGTGTCATCGAAGAGATCTATGCCCAGGAAGACGAGACCGTCGAGGTTGGTGCTCCACTCGCACGTATCGGAGAAGGTAACGGCGCCGCACCCGCTGACACCCAGGTCGCACCCGTCGCCGAGATTCCCGCGACTCCAGAACCCGCGGTCGCTCCGAACGGTCAGGCTCCCGTCACTCCGCAACCCGTGGTTGCTCCTCCCGCGGTGTCCGAACCGGTCGTTATCACTCCTCCGGTGGTGGCTGACGCGCCCACCTCTCCGCAAACCGTTGTCCAGGCCTCACCCGCCGCACTCACGACGCCACGCTTGGGAAGCCCGTACGTCAGCCCGATTGTGCGCAAGTTGGCTCACGATCGTGGCGTTGACCTGGCTGGAGTCGTTGGGACCGGAATTGGGGGTCGTATCCGAAAGGAAGATGTGCTCGCTGCAGAAACTGGCGCAGCAACCGCCGCTCCGCCAGTAGTCGTTCCGGCAACCGAGCCCGCGCCCGTCGCTGACCCTGTTTTCCCCGATGACGCCGTCCCCCTCGAAACGTCTGAACTTCGCGGGACTCGCGCGCCGATGTCCCGACTGCGGAAGGTCATCGCCGAACGCGCCGTGCTGTCGATGGTGTCCACTGCGCAACTCACGACCGTCGTTGAGGTTGATGTCACGACCGTCTCCAACCTGCGCGACGACATCAAAGCTGATTTTCAATCCGCGACGGGTCAGAAACTCACGTTCCTCCCCTTCTTTGTCAAAGCGTCCGTCGAAGCACTACAGGCCTTCCCGATTATCAACAGCACGGTTCAGGGAGACGACATCGTCTACCCCAACTTCGAGAACATCTCGATTGCGGTGGACACCGAGCGCGGACTTCTCACCCCGGTCGTGAAAAACGCTGGCGGAAAGAGCATCGCCGCCCTGTCGGCCGAAATTGCCGACCTAGCAGACCGCACGCGTAACAACAAGCTCACGCCGGACGAATTGCAGGGCGGTACCTTCACCGTCACCAACACTGGGTCGCGTGGAGCTTTGTTCGACACCCCCGTCGTCTTTCTTCCGCAGTCCGCAATTCTCGGACTCGGTGCGGTTGTCAAACGCCCCGTCGTCATGGGGGGCGACTCAATTGCGATTCGCTCGATGGTCTATCTTGCGCTGTCCTACGATCACCGCATCGTCGATGGCGCAGATGCCGCTCGCTTCCTCGGTGCAATGAAGTCTCGACTCGAAGCAGGCGCGTTCACCACCACCGACCTCGGCTACTAGGAGAAAAACATGGCAAAAGAACCCGGCCGCCTTCGTCAAATCTTTGATGTCCTTATCCTCGTCATCAAGCGCGATCGTTTGGCGCTCCTGTGGCTCATCCTCGGAACTTTCGGTCCGATCGCCGCCGGAATCGTATTCGCTCTTATGGCGACAGGTGGAGAGCCGATCAGCTTCGTCGTTTCCATCATTTTTGGAGTTCTCGCTGGTGTCCTCGGATTTCTCATTGTCCTCGGACAGTTGACGCAGCGTCTCATGTATTCGAACC
>JAEMRP010000108.1:0-1565 GCA_016463265.1 Microbacteriaceae bacterium
CAGATCATTTACAAGGTTCAACGCGCGTGCAACATCAGCGCGAAGGTACTTCTCGTCCTGTTGCAAAAAGAACAGGGACTGATTACCAACGCCAACCCGACCGCCGACAAACTCAAGATTGCAACGGGGTATGCGTGCCCGGATACTGCCCCGTGTGACGCCAAGTATTTTGGGTTCTACAACCAGGTTTATTCTGCGGCGTCGCAGTTGAAGCGCTACACCGAACCCACGAGTAGGTTTTATAATTCCAAGCCGGTTGGAGTCCGATCGCCGATTCTTTTTCATCCCAATGCGCGTTGTGGCACAAAGCCTGTGGACATCATGAACCTCGCGACACACGCGTTGTACCTCTACACGCCGTACACACCGAACGCCGCGGCGCTGGCGAACCTCACTGGGACGGGAGACAGTTGTTCCAGCTATGGAAATAGCAACTTCTGGGAGTGGTACAGCTATTGGTTTAACGCACACGCCAACCTTTCCTCAGAGATTGTCGACCAGGGCGTCGCCATTACGGGCGACTGGGGGACGTTGATTGATGATTCCTCGTGCACTGAAACGGCAAACACCTGCTCTGCCGATTATGACAACGCAGTTGCAACGTGGAACATCACCGAGGGGCTCAAGTATGTGACAGGTCCCATCGCAACCAAGTACCAGTCGGTCGGTGGCGTAAGTGGCCTACTCGGGCCGATCTCTAGGCCGACGGAATTAGTCAATGGTGGTTCGAACGGTAACGGCTCTCGCCAGAAGTTCGCCAAAGGATTTATTTTCCGTGACCCGACAAACGCAACGTTCATCGTGCGCAATGACGTTTTTGCCTATTACAGCGAGGCGGGTGGACCCAGCGGTTCGCTCGGGTGGCCGACGGGTGACGCATCCTGCACAGACGGAAAGTGCGGTCAAGATTTTGCCGGCGGATACGTCGTGTCAAGTCCCACCGACACGTTCCTTGTCCTCGACGGCGCCATTGGTGAATATCTGCTGGCAAACGGAGGGATAAACAGTCCGTGGGGACTCCCACTCAGTGCGGCAGAGACTCGAACTTTCGGGTCGTTCGGAACCGGTCGAATCCAACAGTTTGAAAACGGAACGGTTTACGAGAACGACGGCGCGGCCTATCTCGTCGCCGACACACTTGCCGCTGCTCTCGAGGATGTCGGTGGTGTCGAAGAGGTTGGCTGGCCGCTGGCCGAACCCGTCCGCGCCGACGGCCAGCTGTACCAACTGTATTCGGCAGGTCGTGTCGTCAAGGTCGGATCCGCACAGGGCGTTCTCATCCCGACAGACACACTGAAGGCACTTCGTGTCGCGGGGGGGATGTCGGGATATTTAGGCGTCCCGACGAACAATGCGGTGGAATACCGGGGTAAAGACGGATTTGTCGGATCCAAACAAGCATTCGAGGGCGGCACGATCGTCCGTGGGACGCCCGGTGCTTTCGCGATGCCTGATGTTCTGTGGGACGCATATCTCGCGAAAAATGGAGCCAGGGGTAAGTACGGCTGGCCCAAGGGTATCGCCAAATCGACCTCAACGGCCTGGACTCAATCGTTCCAACGCGG
>JAEMRP010000108.1:1665-3884 GCA_016463265.1 Microbacteriaceae bacterium
ATGCCGTCGACCGCATGAATCGCAAACCACGGGTCCCAATTCGGCCACCATCCGACAAAACCAGACCCCAGAATCGGTTTCTCAGCGATGCGGTCAACGACCGCGGACCAAATATCAAAACGGTGGGTGAGGTCGGGCGACTTTCCCAAAAGGGCAACGACCGTCTCCCACTGAGACAGCGCGGCAACCATGGCGCCGCCGATGACGGCCACGGCACCACCTAAACAAATACGCCACCACGGGCCATTCTGTCGCGCCAGCGCGGTGAGTCCAAGGATTACTGCCAGCAATACAAGTGTGACCGTGACGGTTGCCGACATGGTCCGGGCAATGATGACGACAGCGAGCGCCGCATCGAGAACTGATACCGTGCGCCATTGATGCGACGAGTACACACGCCAGAGCCCGATGATGAGCAGCACCAGCCCGAGCATTCCGAGCACATTCGCATTGCCCACGAGACCTTGGATTCGGCCGGCCGAGAAGAAAAGTCCGCGGCTCCACGCCATTTCTATGGGTGTCGCAGACGTCTCGGAAAAACCGACCGGATAAACCGGGTGCCCGATGACTGCCACACTCAATTCGAAAAGGATGGAACCGAAAAGAATGAGGCGCAAACTCAGCGCTGACTGGCGAACCAACTCGTCCACGGGAATCGCACTAGTAATCGCAAGTCCGAAGAGAACGCCCATCAGCACACTGAGCAACATGACGACAGATGTCGTCGCATACGGGGACCACACGGGGGTGATTGCCCACCACCCCAATAGCCCGAGCAGAGGTACTGGTAGTGCCCGCCACGTGACCCGGTTAATGATGACGATGACGAGCGACCACATTGATGCAACGATGACGAGAGCGGCCCACACTGGGACGGTGAGCGCGTTGCGAAAGAAATCACCGGCGAAAAGAAGCGTGAGGATTGCCACCATCACGGGTTTCTTCGCAATAATTTGGGCCACGGGACACTAGCCTAGTGAGGGACGTGGAGGTGTTGCGGTGTTCGAGATTGTCAATACTCCGCGTGACTATGCGTGGGGCTCGAGGTCGGCGATCGCGGGCCTGCTCGGGACGGTCCCGTCCGGGTCGCCAGAAGCCGAACTCTGGCTCGGTGACCACCCAGCGTGCCCCGCTCGAGTGAAGTCCACGGGACAGTCGCTCATCGCATGGGGGGCGTCGCACCCTGAGCGCTTCGGAACCGGGCCGCTACCGTTCCTTCTAAAGGTTTTGGCGGCGGAATCACCGTTGTCCATTCAGGCACATCCGACTCGCGTTCAAGCCGAGCACGGGTTTGCCGCGGAGAACGCCGCGGGGCTCGATCCCGATTCTCCGAATCGAAACTTTCGAGACGCCAATCACAAACCCGAGGTGATTGTTGCTCTCTCGGATTTTTCTGCACTGTGTGGGTTTCGGCCGAGTGCCGAGCGAGCCTCGATCATTGCCGAGCTCATTAATCAGGGCATCCCCGGCTCATCGGAATTGGCGAGCGCGGCTACCACAGGACTCGACGTTGCGGTCGAATGGATGCTGACTCGAGGTGACGGCATGAGCCAACTCGTCGAGGCGTTGTCGGCGGGAATCCGAGCGCCATCCGACGCTGTCGTCGATGACGCCCTCGAGACCGCGCGGGTGTTGTCCGGCCATTTCCCCGGCGATCCCGGTATTGGCGTGTCGATCCTTCTCAACCACGTGATGCTCCGTCCCGGTGAGGCCCTGTTCCTGCCGGCGGGAAACATTCACGCCTACCTACACGGGCTTGGAATCGAAGTGATGGCCGCAAGCGACAATGTTCTCCGGGGTGGGCTCACGTCGAAGCATGTGGACATCCCTGAACTTCTCGATGTTCTCGATTTTCGCGAACTGCACGAGCCACGACTCGACGCGACCGAGTCGAACGGCGTGCGCACATTCGACCCCGGACTCGACGATTTCATCCTGACCGAGATTGATGCACATCACGACGTTCACGTCGCAATTTCGGGACCGGCTATCGCCATTGTGGTGGCGGGTGAAGTGATGCTCTATTCCGACGCTGAATATGGGCTTTCTCGGGGCAGTTCTGTATTCATCGAGGCGGGAGAAACTGTTCACCGGGTCACTGGGACCGGGCGGATTTTTGTGGCTCATTCGCCTACACTAAATTTTTCACAAACATAACTTGACTATTGGGAATAACAACGGTGTAATTAGATGTCTTGTTGACCCACTAGGAGGAAAAC
>JAEMRP010000109.1 GCA_016463265.1 Microbacteriaceae bacterium
GCCACGGGAGGACCTGGAAGGTCGTTGGGTCCGGGTGCAACAAGACGTCAGCCTCATAAACCCGCGTGAGTCCTTCGACCGATGAGCCGTCAACCCCGAGTCCCTCGGCGAACGCGCCCTCCACTTCGGCCGGCGCAAGCGCAACATTCTTAAGCGTCCCCGACACGTCGGTAAACCACAGACGAACGAACTTGACACCGCGTTCCTCGATGGTGCGAAGCACAAACTCCTGCTGCTTTTCCATGGGGCTCCTTCGACGCATTCCCTGCGATACTAGGCTACTTGTTATGTCGAGGATTCGGTTCGCGCTAGCCCAACTGAACCCCATCGTGGGTGACGTCACGGGCAACTCTCTCGCGATCGTCGCCGCGGTATCGAACTCCTATTCCCGCGGTGCACGGGTGATTGTTACGCCAGAGATGTCGATCACGGGTTACCCCGTTGATGATCTCGCGTCGAGTATCGATTTCATCCACCGCTCCGAAGCGGGCGTCAACTCACTCGCTACTCGCCTCGCCTCCGACGGTTTTGGCGATGCCGTTGTCATCGTGGGCTACCTCTCTGAAGCGCCACACGCCGAATTCGGCGGTGCTCGAGCCCAGAACTCTCTCGCGGTCCTCCACGACGGCCGGATGGTCGCAACCTATGCCAAGCGTCACCTTCCGAACTACTCCGTTTTCGACGAAGAACGGGTGTTCGTGCCGGGTGCCGGAACCCTCGTTCTCGACCTCGGTGGCGTGACGACCGGATTTCTCATTTGCGAAGATCTGTGGCGATCTGATGGGCCCGTCGCTGAACTTGCTGCGATGGATCTGGACGCCGTCGTCATCATCAACGCATCACCGTTCGATACCGGCAAGGATGAGACGCGGTTTCCTCTGTTGGCGACGAGAGCCGCTGAGTTTGGCTCGACGGTCGTTTACGTCAACTCAGTGGGCGGACAGGACGACCTTGTCTTCGACGGTGACAGCTCGGTTCTGGACGCCTCGGGCTCGACCCTGTTACGGGCAACGCGATTCCAGCCAACGCTCGAACTGATTGACATCCATGGCACAGGAGCGTCATCCAAGGGAATTCCGCTCGCCGAACCGACCGATAACGTCGTCCCCTTCATTGGAGTTGACCTACCCGATCTCGACGCAATCTGGGAAGCCCTAGTTCTCGGGGTGCGTGATTACGTCAGGAAAAACGGTTTCGCCTCTGTTGCCCTTGGGCTGAGCGGCGGAATCGATAGTGCCGTGTGTGCCGTCATCGCCGCCGACGCAATCGGCGCGAATCGCGTCTACGGCGTTTCCATGCCGAGCAAGTATTCGAGCGAAGGGTCCAAGGATGACGCTCGTGCGTTGGCAGAAGCCATCGGATGTCACTATGACGTTCAGCCGATTGCCGAACTCGTAACGCCGTTCGAAACTCAGTTGGGTTTGACGGGTATCGCGGCCGAGAACATTCAGGCGCGTGCCCGCGCAATGATTCTCATGGCACTGAGCAACCAACACGGCCATCTCGTCCTCTCAACGGGCAACAAATCCGAAGTGGCGGTTGGTTACTCAACCATCTATGGTGACTCCGTCGGCGGTTTTGCGCCCATCAAGGACGTCTTCAAGACCCTCGTGTGGGACCTCGCCCGTTGGCGCAACGCGGCCGCCGACTCGCGCGGCGAGACCGCGCCCATTCCTGTGAATTCGATCACGAAGGCGCCGAGTGCCGAGCTTCGCCCGGACCAAACCGATCAGGATTCCTTGCCGCCCTACGATGTACTTGATGCGATTCTTGAACAGCTCGTCAGCCACCGCCGCTCCATCGATGTTGTCGTCGCGGCCGGATTTGATCGCTCGACGGTGGAGCGCATTTCTGGACTCATCGCGGGGAGCGAATGGAAGCGTCGACAGGGCGCTATTGGTCCCCGGATTTCCCAAATGGCTTTCGGGCGCGAACGCCGCCTCCCCATCACGGCGCACCACACACCGGGCTTAGGCTAAAAGGCTCTTTCCGAGTTCACCATAAACTCGCGCAATGACTAGTCGTCGACACTGTCCTCTTCGTCTCGCCACGCCTGGGCACGTTCGGCGGCAATCTGCGGCGCGCGCTCCGCGTCATGACGGGTCTGGAACGGTCCGTCACGGTCGATGCCGAGCGACAGCGGTCCCTCTTCGACTTCGCCGGTCCGATGGTTGTACCACCACTCCATAGACCCTCCCTCAGTAGAATGCCATTATCGCCCCAACTGGGCCCACCCGTACCCGGAGACCACCATGACACAAACAATTGGCATCGACATCGGTGGGACAGGTATCAAAGCAGCAATTGTTGATGTTGTTTCTGGAGAACTCATCGGTGAAAAAATCAAGATCGGAACTCCGGCCGGAGCAATCCCTGGTGACGTCGCACGGGTCTGCCGTGAATTGGTGGAACAACTTGATCCCCACGGTTCGTTGTCCGTTGGAGTCTGTTTCCCCGCCGTCATCATCGATGAGGTTGCATTCTCTGCTTCTAATGTCGATGAGTCCTGGATTGGACTCAATGTGGGCGATTTGCTCGAGGAAACGCTCGATCGACGAGTTCACGTCGTGAACGACGCCGACGCCGCGGGGTTCGCGGAATACAAGTTCGGCGCAGCCAGGGGCGTTCAAGGACTCGTCCTCGTGACGACGTTGGGAACCGGTATAGGCTCGGCACTGATTTACAACGGCGTTCTCGTACCGAATTCCGAGCTCGGTCACATGACTCTGCCGGGTCGCCGCAACCGAACAGCCGAGCAACTCGCCGCAAATGTCGTTCGCGTGCGCAAACGCCTGTCGTGGAAACGCTGGGCTGCGCACCTGCAGGTCTTCTATGGCACTCTCGAAAAACTGTTCTCCCCGACGCTATTCGTCGTCGGGGGCGGGGTGTCCAAGGAGTACAACAACTTCTTGCCACTCTTGACACTTCGAACCCCGATCGTCCCCGCGCAACACTTCAACGACGCAGGAATTTTAGGCGCCGCAGCGCTCGCTCCGTTCGAAGAATGAGACGAGGGGCCGGCCGATACGCCGGGTTCTGTCGTGGACGGTCATCTATCTCGACGCCGCGTTACCGCGGAGTTCTAGCAACCTACCCGATGCCTCGGCGAGCAGCGTCAATGGCATCTGTCTGGTCTTGCTCCGGACGAGGTTTACCTAGCGAAGCCGGTCACCCGACCTCCTGGTGGTCTCTTACACCACCGTTTCACCCTTACCCTTACGGGCGGTCTATTCTCTGTGGCACTGTCTCGCGGGTTTCCCCGGGTGGGTGTTACCCACCATCCTGCTCTGTGGAGCCCGGACGTTCCTCGGCACCTTTCGGTGACGCGACCGCCTAGCCGACCCTCTCGTTACTCCATGGTAGCGACTAGCCGAAGGAGTCGCGACGGTCCATCGACTCATTCGCTACGGAATCCGCTCGAGAATTGAATTCGCGCGCGATCCATTCAAACGTCACATCGGCCCCAGCGATGACCGCGTGCGCCTCGCGCGCAAGTTCGCGCATGTCGGGATGTTTGATTTTCCAGCGACCCGACATTTGTTCGACCACAAGTTTGGAATCCATCCGAACATGGATGGATGCGGAGGCGTCAAGTTCTCGAGCTTTACGAAGTCCGCCAACCAGCCCCGAATATTCCGCGACATTATTAGTGGCGATTCCCACAAAAACACCGACCTGAGCGAGAACTTCCCCCGTCTCGGCGTTGATGACCACCGCACCGCCGGCCGCGACACCAGGATTCCCGCGCGAACCGCCGTCGGCCTCGACAATGAAGCGCGTCAAAGCCCTGATTCCGCCGTCCGAATCAGAATGGCGTTACTGTCGGGGCACATCAACACGTCGTCGGCGTCAGCGGCTCTCACATCCTGTATTTG
>JAEMRP010000008.1:0-2168 GCA_016463265.1 Microbacteriaceae bacterium
GCCAAGATCCTCGAGCTCGACAAGAACCGCAACAACGTCGTTCTGTCGCGTCGCGCCCTGCTCGAGCAGACCCAGTCCGAGAGCCGAAGCCAGATTCTCGGCAATATCCAGAAGGGGCAGATTCGTAAGGGAGTTATCTCGTCCATCGTCAACTTCGGTGCATTTGTTGACCTCGGTGGCGTAGACGGACTCATTCACGTCTCTGAACTCTCGTGGAAGCACATCGAGCACGCGTCTGAAGTTGTTGAGATTGGCCAGGAAGTGACGGTTGAGGTTCTCGAGATCGAAGAGGATCGCGAACGCATTTCGCTGTCGCTCAAGGCCACCCAGGAGGATCCGTGGCAGGTGTTTGCTCGCGAGCACGCGATTGGTGAAATCGCGCCGGGCAAGGTCACCAAACTGGTTCAATTCGGTGCATTCGTTCGCGTTGCTGATGGCATCGAGGGACTCGTTCACATTTCGGAGCTTTCTGCACGCCACATCGAGCTTGCCGAGCAGGCCGTCGCCGTCAGCGACGACGTCTTCGTCAAGATCATCGACATCGATCTTGAGCGTCGCCGAATTTCGTTGTCTCTCAAGCAGGCCAACGAAGGCGTCGACCCAGAGAGCACGGAATTCGACCCAGCGCTCTACGGAATGCCCACCGACTACGACGAGACCGGCGCCTACCGCTACCCGGAGGGTTTCGACCCCGCGACGGGCGAGTGGAAAGACGGACACGACGAGGCGCGCACCAAGTGGGAACATGACTACAGCGCCGCGCAAGCACGTTGGGAAGCCCACAAGGTTCAGGTCGTTCGCATGAACGCTGAAGCCGAGGCGTTCCCCGAGGCACCGCCAGCAGGCGTATCGTCTGCCGCGCAGGCGAATGAACCCGAAGCCCCCGGTGCATTGGCCGAGGACGAATCGCTCATGGCTCTTCGCGACAAGCTCGCGGGAGAAACCGCCGAGTAACAACACGCATCGTCAAGGGGTGGTCGGAAACGACCGCCCCTTGTCGTTACTCTGAATGAGTGCCCATCATCGCGTTGACCGGAGGAATTGCCGCCGGAAAGACTACGGTCGCCAACCGCTTCGCCGAGCTTGGTGCGCACGTGCTTTCTGCCGACGAGCTAGTCCGGCATTCGCAACGCGCGGGGTCGCCGACCTTGGCCGCCATAAAGAAACGGTTCGGTCTCGGAGTTGTCGACGAGCGTGGCGAACTGGACCGGGCCGCTCTGGGACACATCGTGTTCGAAGACGAAATGGCCCGAACGGACCTCGAGGCAATAGTTCACCCAGCAATCAGCGCTGAGTTCGCGTCCCGCGTCGAGACGATTCTGGCTGCTCAACCCAGTGCAATCGTGATTTACGACATCCCGCTGCTTGTCGAGTCGAATCGAGTCGGCGACTTCGGCGCCGTGATCGTGTTGAGTTGCGACCCGCAGATTCGTCACGACCGCCTAGTTCGTTTGAGGGGTATGTCGAGTGACGCCGCACAGTCCCGAATCGACGCGCAAGCGAGCGAACAAGAACGCCTATCAATCGCTGACTGGACGATCGATTCGAGCCACTCGATTGAATCCACGATCAGTCAGACGGACGCTGTCTGGGCCGATCTCACGACCGCATATCGCGCTTAGTCTGGATACATGGAACCGACTCGCGCCGTACGACCCTTCAGGGTTATCAGCGAGTACACCCCGAGCGGTGACCAACCGAAAGCGATCGCTGAACTTGCCGCCCGGATCAACGCGGGAGAGACCGACGTCGTCCTGCTCGGAGCAACTGGGACGGGAAAGTCGGCGACAACAGCGTGGCTCATTGAGGCGATTCAACGCCCTGCTCTCGTTCTCGTGCACAACAAAACCCTCGCCGCACAACTCGCGACCGAGTTCCGCGAACTCATGCCAGAAAACGCGGTCGAATACTTCGTCTCGTACTACGACTATTACCAACCAGAGGCCTACGTGCCCCAAACCGACACGTTTATCGAGAAAGACACGGCGATTAACGAGGAAGTCGAACGCCTGCGTCACTCCACGACGAACGCACTGTTGTCCCGCCGAGACGTGATTGTCGTGTCAACCGTTTCCTGCATCTACGGGCTTGGCTCGTCCGAGGAATACCTCGACGCAATGCTCGCGCTCCAGGTTGGCCAGACAATCAGTCGTACCGACATCGTGCGC
>JAEMRP010000008.1:2268-3434 GCA_016463265.1 Microbacteriaceae bacterium
TACGACCTCGAGATGATGGAACAAATCGGATTCTGTAGCGGTATCGAGAACTATTCGATGCACATGGACGGGCGTAAACCGGGCGAACCCTCACACACTCTCATCGACTATTTCCCCGACGATTTCGTGGTCATCATCGATGAGTCCCACGTGACCGTTCCGCAGATTGGTGCCATGTACGAAGGCGACGCGTCCCGAAAGCGAACCCTCGTCGAACACGGCTTCCGCCTCCCCAGCGCACTCGACAATCGCCCACTGAAGTGGCCGGAGTTCTTGGGTAGGGTCGGGCAAAAGGTCTACCTGTCCGCAACACCGGGAAAGTACGAGATGGGAGTTGTCGACAGCGTTGTGGAGCAGATCATCCGTCCGACGGGTCTGGTTGACCCTCAGGTAATTGTCAAGCCGACCAAGGGTCAGGTCGACGATGTCCTCGAAAGCATTCGCCAACGAGTAGCGAAAGACGAACGTGTACTCATCACAACGCTCACGAAGAAGATGGCGGAGGACCTCACCGATTACTTGCGGGGAATGGGCGTCAAGGTCGAATATTTGCATTCTGACGTTGACACGCTGCGGCGAGTCGAGTTGCTCACAGAACTGCGCGCTGGCCGTTTCGATGTGCTCGTCGGAATCAACCTCCTCCGCGAGGGTCTAGACCTTCCCGAAGTGTCACTCGTCGCTGTATTCGACGCCGACAAACAGGGTTTCTTGCGCAGCGCGACCTCGCTCATTCAGACGATCGGGCGCGCCGCGCGAAACGTGTCGGGAGAGGTGCATCTTTACGCCGACCGCGAGACGGACGCCATGAAACAAGCGATTGACGAAACCAACCGACGCCGCGAGACCCAAGTGGCTCACAACCTCGAGCACGGAATTGACCCGACTCCGATTCGGAAGCGCATTGCAGACATAACCGAAACACTCGCTCGCGAGGTCTACGACACCGAAGGGCTCTCCGATCTCGACGACGACGTCGAAGTGGTCATCGACAAATTGACCGAACAGATGATTGCGGCAGCGGAACTCCTCAAGTTCGAACTGGCGGCTCGCCTTCGGGACGAAATCCACGATCTCAAGAAACAGGTTCGCTCCGCTCGCGAACTTGGCAAACCCTAGGATTGAACAGTGTCGATAACGCCCATCTCCGGTAAGAACGTCATCAGCAT
>JAEMRP010000008.1:3534-15193 GCA_016463265.1 Microbacteriaceae bacterium
CCTAGGATTGAACAGTGTCGATAACGCCCATCTCCGGTAAGAACGTCATCAGCATTAAGGGAGCGCGCGTTCACAATCTCAAGAACGTCGATCTGACGATTCCCCGAGATTCACTGGTGGTTTTTACCGGGTTGAGTGGCTCTGGGAAATCATCGCTCGCGTTCGACACGCTGTTTGCGGAGGGGCAACGGCGCTACATCGAATCTCTGTCGTCTTATGCGCGCCAGTTCCTCGGCCAAGTCGACCGCCCCGACGTGGACTTCATCGACGGATTGTCTCCGGCGGTCTCTATCGATCAGAAATCGACGAACCGGAACCCGCGTTCGACCGTGGGAACCATCACCGAGATTTATGACTACATGCGTTTGTTGTGGGCACGTGTCGGGGTTCCACACTGCCCAGAGTGTGGCGAGGCGATTCAACGACAGTCGGCCCAACAGATTGCGGACCAACTTTCGGAGCTACCCGTCGAAACTCGTTTTCAGATTCTCGCGCCGATTGTCCAGGGGCGAAAAGGGGAGTTCGTCGAGGTATTTGCCGATCTGCTCGGGCAGGGTTATGCGCGGGCCCTCGTGGACGGCGACGTGATTCAGTTGTCTGAACCGCCGGTGCTCAAGAAGCAGGTGAAACATGACATCTCGGTGGTTGTTGATCGTCTCACCGCGGGAGGTGACGTTTCACGCCTCAACGATTCTGTCGAAACCGCGCTCAAACTCGGCCAAGGTGTTCTCGTTGCAAACTTCGTCGACACCAATGAAGACCGAACATTCAGCGAGAAGCTGTCGTGCCCCAATCAACACGTCCTGACGCTAACCGAGATCGAACCTCGTACGTTCTCGTTCAACGCACCCTTCGGGGCGTGTGTGACCTGCCATGGAATCGGCGCGCAGTCGATGGCTGACGTCCAACTCGTTCTCGACGATCACGCGATGAGTATCCGGCAGGGCGTTGTGTTGCCGTGGAAACCGGGAGGCAAGGAACTCATTTACCCCTACTTCGAGCGCCTCGCTGAGGGGCTCGCGCAGGACCTGGAATTCAGCCTGGATACGCCGTGGAAAGACCTCGGTGAAGAGGTACAAAACGCGGTGCTCTTCGGCAACAATCACGAGGTGGTTATCAAGTGGCGAAACCGCTACGGACGCAAGGTGTCGATGTCTCGGGGTTTCGAAGGTGTCCTTACCTATGTCGAGCGGAAATACTCCGAAACCGAGGGGGAGTGGACAAAGGAACGATTTGGCGCTTTCCATCGAACGGTCCCGTGTGATGGGTGTCAGGGGCAGCGCCTCGCCCCTGCCGTTCTTGCTGTCACAGTAAACGACAAGTCTATTTCTGAAGTCTGTAGCCTCTCGCTTCAGGCCGCTCACGACTTCATGACCACGCTGACGCTGTCCGATCGCGATGCGCAGGTCGCTGCCGCGGTCCTCCGCGAAATCACCGCACGCCTAGATTTCCTTTTGCACGTCGGATTGAGTTACTTGACGATGTCTCGAGCCGCGGGGACACTGTCGGGCGGCGAGGCGCAGCGAATCCGGCTCGCGACACAGATCGGCGCGGGACTGACGGGCGTCCTGTACGTGCTCGATGAGCCGTCCATCGGGCTCCACCAGCGCGACAATCGCCGACTCATCGAAACTCTGATTCAACTGCGCGACATCGGAAACACCCTGGTCGTCGTCGAACACGATGAGGATACGATTCACGCCGCCGACTGGATTGTCGATATCGGTCCCGGGGCTGGCGAGCACGGGGGCGAGGTCGTGCACTCGGGTTCGCTGGTAAACCTGCTTAAAGAAAAGAAGTCCCACACCGCGGCGTTCCTTGCCGGTCGCGAAAAGGTGTCCGACCGGGTTGAACGTCGTCCGTGGTCGGCGGACCGAATCGTGACCGTTCACGGCGCGACCGCGAACAACCTCGTCGACGTCGACGTCGATTTCCCTTTGGGTGTCTTCGTAGCGGTGACCGGTGTCTCGGGCTCTGGAAAGAGCTCACTCGTCAACGACATCCTCTATAAAGTCATGGCAAACCGTCTCAACGGCGCGAAGCAAACTCCCGGTCGCCACAAATCTGTTTCGGGTCTCGATCACCTCGACAAGGTGATTCACGTCGACCAGGCGCCCATCGGCCGAACCCCGCGGTCGAACCCCGCTACCTACACCGGAGTTTTTGACAAGATTCGCACGCTGTTCGCCGAGACAATCGAGGCAAAGGAACGCGGCTACGGGCCGGGGCGTTTCTCGTTCAACGTGAAGGGTGGGCGTTGCGAGAACTGCTCGGGTGACGGGACGATCAAGATTGAGATGAATTTCTTGCCCGACGTGTACGTCGAGTGCGAGGAGTGTCACGGTCAGCGCTACAACCGCGAGACACTGACGGTTCGCTACAAGGGAAAGAACATCTCTGAGGTCCTGAGCATGTCGATCGAGGATGCCGAGAAGTTCTTCGCGGCCATAACGTCGATTCACCGGTTCATGAAGACACTCTGTGACGTCGGACTCGGTTACGTGCGACTGGGACAGTCCGCGACCACGCTATCTGGTGGTGAAGCTCAACGCGTCAAACTCTCCACCGAACTGCAACGACGATCCACGGGCCGAACCGTCTATGTGCTCGACGAGCCAACAACGGGCCTTCACTTCGAGGACGTGCGTCGCTTGCTCAATGTCCTACATACGCTCGTCGACAAAGGCAACACCGTGATCGTCATCGAACACAACCTGGATGTCATTCGATCGGCTGACCACGTCATCGACCTCGGACCTGAAGGCGGGGATCTTGGCGGACGCGTCGTCGCGACTGGTACACCGGAGGAAATCGCTCGTGTCAAGGAATCGCACACTGGTACGTTCTTGGCGGAAATCCTGAAATGACCGTCGACTGGCACCCGGAGCCTCGGTCGATACCGACCGACCCCGGCGTGTATCGCTTTTACGACGAAAACAACCGAATCCTCTACGTTGGCAAGGCGAAGGTCCTTCGCAACCGACTGTCGACGTATTTTCACAACCCCGCCGGTTTGATGGAGCGGACGGCTCGGATGGTGAAGACCGCCCGCCGGGTCGATTGGACGGTGGTGGGCAGCGAACTGGAAGCGTTGCACCTCGAGTTCACGTGGATCAAAGAGTTCCGTCCACCCTTCAACATTCAATTCCGCGATGACAAGGGTTATCCCTACCTCGCCGTCTCAATGGGCGAGGAATATCCGCGGGCGTTTCTTGCCCGAACGCGAGTCAAAGACGGCACCATTTATTTTGGTCCGTTTACGAAGTCCTGGGCGGTTCGCGAGACGCTCGACCTGTTGCTGTCGGTGTATCCGGTTCGGTCCTGCGAGAAGTCAACCTTCGCCAAGGCACGGCGAGACGACAGACCCTGTTTGTTGGGTGATATCGGGAAGTGCGCTGCCCCGTGCGTTGGCCGAGTCACCACCGTCGAGCACCGTGAATTGGCGCACAACCTCGTCGGTTACATGACGAAGCAGGACTCGACCGTGATCGACGACCTCGGTCACAAGATGACGGATGCGTCCGAACGCCACGATTACGAATCAGCCGCACGCTTCCGAGACCAACGCGCCGCCCTGCGGTCGATCGCAGAACGCTCCGCTGTCGTGTTGCGCGACGAACTCGACGTCGACATAATCGGTTTTGCGGCGAGCGAACTATCGGCCGCTATCGCGATTTTTCACGTCCGTGGGGGCCGCGTTCGCGGAACTCGTTCGTGGACCGTCGACACCGAACTAGAGATGGATCCCGCTGCGATTCTGGAACAGGCGATCGAAAACGTGTACGAACTTGATGCCCCACCCGCGCTGATTGACGTTCCCTTCGAACCGCAGTCGGCCGGGGTGCTCTGTGAATCGCTGTCGCAGCGTCGAAGCAACGCCAAGCTCAAGGGCAAAGTGAGGATCGCGGTTCCCCAACGCGGTGACCGCGCGACCCTTCTGACCAGTGTGACCAAAAATGCGATGCTTGCCCTTGGCGAACACGAACTACACCGCGCGCATGATTTTGTCGCGCGATCGAGAGCACTCGAAGACCTTCGGGACAACCTCGGTCTGCCCGAGGCGCCCTTGCGCTTCGAGTGCTGCGACATTTCCCATCTGGGTGGTACCGATATCGTGGGTTCGCTCGTCGCGTTCGAAGACGGATTACCCGTCAAGGATGACTATCGCCATTACGGCATCGCCGCGGCTCGAGACGACACCGAAGCGATGTACCAGCTCATTTCTCGGCGACTCGTGCGATTGGCGGAGGAACGTACCGCGATGCGCTATCCGACAACGCTAATCCTGGTCGACGGCGGCCAGCCTCAGGTCAACGCAGCGGCACGCGCGCTTCGCGAGTCGGGGATCGCCGGAGTCGCTGTGGTCGGTTTGGCCAAACGTCTCGAGGAACTCTGGCATCCCAACAGTGATTACCCCGTGATTTTGCCCCGCGATAGTGACGCGTTGTACCTGGTTCAACGCGCCCGAGACGAAGCGCACCGGTTCGCTCTGCGATATCAGAAATCGAAGCGCACAAAAGTGTTGACATCGTCCCTCAACGAATTGGACGGCATCGGTCCGAAACGTGTCCAGGCCCTGATTGCACACTTCGGAAGTCCCACCGCGGTCCGTGCCGCCTCAAAAGTCGAGCTGCGTCAAGTTCCGGGAATAGGCGACGACACCGCCCAACGGATTCTGGACTCCCTGAACGCGGGCGAAACTCGCGGGTAGTCTGAATAGACCATGACCGACAGCGTCGCTCACATCATCATCGTCACCGGTATGTCTGGTGCGGGTCGATCAACCGCAGCGCACGCTCTTGAAGACGGTGGCTGGCGGGTCATTGACAATCTGCCGTCCCAACTTCTTCCGTCCCTCGTGGACATCGCCACGACCGAGGCAAGCGCGATGAACCGCCTTGCCGTTGTGGTCGATGTCCGCGGCGGAGAGAGCGTCGAGGAGCTAGCACCTCTTGTCGAGACGTTTCGAGCCGAAACGAACCTTCGAGTTCTCTTCCTCGACGCCACCGACGCAGAGCTGATTAAACGGTTCGAGAGCGTTCGTCGACCCCACCCACTGCAGGGTAACGGCACACTCATCGATGGAATTCGGGCGGAACGGGCTCGTCTCGAAACGCTCCGCGGGCATGCCGACGTCGTCATCGACACCACCGGACTCAATACCCACCAAACGACCACACTGGTTTTCGACACGTTTCGGTCGGATGACAGCGCAGAGGTCAACGTCGTCATTGAATCGTTCGGCTTCAAACACGGGCTCCCCGCGGACGCCGATATCGTGGGTGACGTTCGATTCCTTCCCAACCCGTTTTGGACCGAAACCTTGCGTGACGAGAACGGGCTACACCCCGATGTCTCAGCTTTTGTCCTTGGCCAGGCGGACGTTGAACAATACCTCGACGGGCTCGTCCTCATGCTCGGCGCTACTCTTCGCGGATACGTGCGTGAGAATAAGCGCCACGCCACTATCGCCATAGGATGTACAGGTGGCAAGCACCGCAGTGTGGCTATCGCCGAGGAACTCGCAGGCCGCATCGCGACAATCCCCGGAGTAGCGGTCACCCGCAAACACCGCGACATTGGGCGCGACTAGAAAGGGATTTCCACAGGATGTCATTGACAGCGGCGGTAAAGGATGAGGTGCTCGGTCTACCCGATGCCCCACCGTCGACGCGTCTCGCGGAACTGACCACGATTTTGCGCTTTGGCGGGGGATTGCACCTCGTTGGCGGCAAACTCGCCGTGGAAGTTGAGCTCGATCACGCCGGATCCGCTCAACGGGTTCGTCACTTGACTCACATCCTGCTCGGCGTGCCGTCCACCGCGACGGTAATCCCGGCAAGCGCGAACAGGAAGGTCGAAACCGTACGGGTGCTCGTGACAGAGGGAGCCGACCAACTGGCCCTAACCACGGGTTTGCTCGACACTCGTCGTCGCCCGGTTCGCGGACTACCCAACAAACTCACCACGGCGCCGATCGGAGATCTCGTTGGCGTCCTGCGAGGCGCCTTCTTGGCACGCGGGATTGTTTCCGACCCCGGCCGCAGCCAAACAATCGAGATCGTCGCACCGACCAACGAGGCCGCGATGGCACTCGTCGGCGCGTGTAGCCGATGCGGAATTTCCGCCAAGACCCGCGACATCCGCGGGGGTTTCCGCGTGGTAATCCGCGACACCGAGGCGATTTCCGCATTTCTCAACTACATCGGGGCAGCAAAAAGCCTCGACAAATGGAGCGAAGCACGCGCAACCCGTGAGGTGCGCGCTAACGCGAACCGCCTGGTCAATTTCGACGACGCCAACCTTCGCCGGAGTGCTCAGGCCGCCGTCGCGGCGTGTGCCCGCGTCGAACGCGCCTTCGAAATCCTCGGCACCGACATTCCCGACCATCTTGCGTATGCTGGGCGACTGCGGCTCGACAATCGCGAGGCGAGTCTCGACGAACTCGGACACCACGCCACCCCGATCATGACGAAGGACGCTGTCGCGGGAAGAATCCGTCGCCTGCTCGCCATGGCGGACAAAAAGGCATCGGATCTCAGAATTCCCTCGACATCCGACGGCATCCCCGATTTAGACGATTAACCCCACCTCCATCGAAAGGAAAACCATGCCCGTCTACACCCTCCCCGAGTTGACGTTTGACTATGCCGCTCTTGAACCGCATATTTCGGCCCGCATCATGGAACTTCACCACTCCAAGCACCACGCAGCATACGTGGCAGGAGCGAACGCCGCACTTGAGCAAATGGAGGAGGCCCGAGCAAACAATTCATTCGGAGCCATCAACAAACTCGAAAAGGATCTCGCTTTCCACCTTGGCGGTCACATCAACCACTCGATCTTCTGGACGAACCTTTCCGCCGACAGCACCGACATCCCGGGAGGCGAACTCGCCTCCGCAATCGATGAGTTTTTCGGTTCTTTTGACGGCTTCAAAGCCCACTTCTCCGCCGCCAGTCTCGGAATCCAGGGGAGTGGCTGGGGAATCCTTTCGTGGGATCCGGTCGGTGCTCGACTAATCATCCAGCAGTTGTTCGATCAGCAGGCAAACACCGCTCAGGGAACCGTTCCTATCTTGCAACTGGACATGTGGGAACACGCGTTCTACCTCGACTACCAAAACGTCAAGGCCGACTACGTCACCGCGTTCTGGAACATCGTCAATTGGGATAACGTCGCACAGCGATTCGCCGCCGCTCGCGAACATTCCTCGGCAAGTTTGCTACTCTCGTAAGAGGTGGCGTTGCCTGATTAGGGCACGCTACTTTTCGCATTCCCCTTCACATTCGCAACTCTCAGACAGGACCACTCGTGAGCGTCACAATCGGAATCAACGGCTTCGGTCGGATCGGACGCAATTACCTTCGTGCGGCTCTTGCGCAGGGCAGTAACCTTGACATCGTCGCGGTTAACGACCTCTCGGACACCAAGTCGCTGGCGACACTCCTCAAGTACGACTCGGTCAATGGTCGCCTCAACGCGGACGTCACCCACGACGACTCACACGTAATTGTGAACGGCAAAAAAATCAGAGTACTCGCCGAGAGAGACCCAGCACTGCTTCCTTGGGGTGAATTGGGTGTCGACATCGTCATCGAATCGACTGGCCGCTTCACAAACGTCACGGATGCACAAAAGCACATTGATGCTGGCGCGACGAAGGTTCTCATCTCTGCTCCCGGCACCGACGTGCACGGCACCTTCGTGATGGGCGTGAACCACGACACGTACAATCCCGACACTGACCACATCATCTCGAACGCGTCCTGCACCACGAACTGCCTCGCGCCGCTCGCCAAGGTCTTCAATGACGAATTCGGAATCGAGAACGGTCTCATGACAACGGTTCACGCCTACACGGCGGATCAGAACCTTCAGGATGGTCCTCACGAGGACTTGCGCCGAGCGCGTGCCGCCGCCATCAACATCGTTCCGTCATCGACCGGTGCCGCTAAGGCGATCGGTCTTGTACTCCCGGAACTCAAAGGCAAGCTCGACGGATTCGCGCTTCGTGTCCCCGTTCCCACGGGTTCGATCACCGACCTCACCGTCGTGTCGAAAAAGACCGCAACCATTGACGAGATCTTGGCCGCTTACAAGAGTGCGTCCGAGGGCTATCTCAAGGGAATCATGGCGTACACCGATGACCCCATCGTCTCGAGTGATATCGTCGGCGACCCGCATTCGTCGATCTTCGATGCTGGATTGGTGAAAGTCATGGGAAATACGGTCAAGGTTGTGTCGTGGTACGACAACGAGTGGGGATACTCCAACCGACTCGTCGACCTTACCGAGTATGTCGCCGAACGCCTCTAATGGCACTTCGCACGCTGGAAACGCTCGGGGTCGTGGGTGGCAAAACGGTTCTGGTTCGCTGTGACTTCAACGTTCCGCTGTCAGCCGGAGTTATCACGGACGACGGTCGAATTCGCGCATCGTTACCCACCATTGAGCACCTACTGAACGCGGGTGCAGCGGTCGTCGTGATGTCCCATCTGGGCAGGCCCGACGGGGTCGTCGACGCGCGATACTCACTCGCACCCGTCGCAACGCGCCTGGCGGAACTTCTCACTGTTCCCGTCCATTTCGCGACCGACACGGTCGGTCCCGTAGCCCGAGAAATGCGAGCGAGCCTAACGCCCGGTGAAGTTCTCGTGCTCGAAAACCTGCGCTTTGATCCGCGTGAGACATCAACCGTCGATTCCGAACGCGTCGCGTTCGCCGCGTTATTGACCAACGGGGCCGCCGCCTTCGTTTCCGACGGCTTCGGCGTCGTTCACCGCAAACAGGCATCGGTGTACGAATCGGCCGAGGCCGTGCCCAGTGTGGCCGGACTTCTGGTCGCGTCCGAGACGGACGTTCTTCGCCGGCTAACGACGAATACCCAGCGCCCGTACACGGTTGTTCTCGGAGGTTCCAAGGTCTCTGACAAGCTCGGTGTCATCGAGCACCTTCTTCCCCGTGTCGACCGGCTCCTCATTGGCGGAGGGATGGCGTTTACGTTCATCAAGGCGATGGGTTTCAGCATCGGCGCGTCACTGTGCGAACTCGATCGTCTTGACATCGTGACGAAGTGCCTCGCCACGGCTCGGGAACTGGGCGTCGACATCATCCTGCCAACCGACGTCGTCGTCGCGAGTGGGTTCGCGGCGGACGCGGATTCGGTGGTGACGCGAATTGGCGCAATCGAGGCCACACCGTTCGGTTCGTCGGGCATAGGTCTCGACATTGGACCCGACACAGCGGCACTGTTTGGAGAGCTCATCGAATCGTCACACACGGTTTTCTGGAACGGTCCTATGGGTGTCTTCGAGATGCCGGCATTCGCTGACGGCACGCGCGCAATTGCCAAAGCCTTGACAAGGGTCGACGGACTCAGCGTTGTCGGAGGCGGCGACTCGGCGGCGGCAGTCCGCGCACTCGGCTTCGCTGAAACGTCTTTCGGACACATTTCAACTGGTGGAGGTGCCAGCCTCGAATTCCTCGAGGGCGCGTCACTGCCCGGACTGGAGGTACTCGGATGTTAACCCGTCGCCCACTCATCGCGGGAAACTGGAAGATGAACTTTGACCACTTGCGAGCGGTCGCGTTTGTGCAAAAAATCGCCTGGACCCTGAAAGACGCGAAGTTTGCTCCCACCGAGGTCGAAGTATCGGTTTTTCCACCGTTCACCGATATCCGCTCGGTCCAAACGCTCATCGAGAGTGACTCACTGGGATTCGCTTTCGGCGCGCAGGACCTCTCGCCGTTTGACGATGGCGCCCACACCGGTGACGTCTCTGGTGAATTCCTCGCGAAGCTCAATTGTCGATACGTAATCATCGGCCACTCCGAGCGTCGTCAGAATCACCACGAAGATGATGAGTTGATAACAGCGAAGACGAAGGCAGCCCTTCGACACGGGCTCGTGCCCGTGATTTGTGTCGGCGAAACCAGCGACGACCTCGACAAGTTCGGTGCGAGTGCGGTACCCGTCGGTCAGCTTCGGGCCGTGCTCGCGGAAATCCCGGCTGATTCCGAGATTGTGGTTGCCTACGAGCCCGTCTGGGCGATCGGTTCGGGTCAGGCCGCGACGCCCGCCCAAGCGCAGGACGTCTGTGCGGCTCTGCGGTCTGTCATCGCCGAATCTCTATCGCCCGAAACCGCGGACTCGACGCGAATCCTCTACGGAGGGAGTGTGAAGTCGGGAAACATTGCGTCGTTCATGCGCGAGAAGGACGTCGACGGCGCACTCGTTGGGGGAGCCAGTCTCGACGCAGAAGAATTTGCCAAGATTGTGCAGTTCCCTAGGCACGTAATCGCATAAACTAGAACCATCATGGAAATTCTCTACATCACCGTGCAGGTAGCCCTCGCACTGACGAGCATCCTCTTGACGATGACAATTCTCTTGCACCGCGGTCGCGGCGGCGGCCTCTCGGACATGTTCGGTGGTGGTGTGACATCAAACCTCGGTTCGAGCGGTGTCGCGGAACGCAACCTCAACCGTCTGACGATCATCATCGCCATCATATGGTTCCTCGCCGTCGTCACGATCGGGCTCTTCACCCGCTTCGGTCTGGTCTAGGTCCGGTCATGGCTGGAGGAAGCGCGATCCGCGGTACCCGCGTTGGCAGTGGTCCGATGGGAGAACACGACCACGGAAACCAAGCCGAGCGCGTAGCGGTGTCCTACTGGGACGCCGCCGGCAACGAGACGGTCAAGCACTACGCGGCTGACGTCCCCGACGATCAAATCCCCGAGTTGATTGATTCCCCGACAACGGGGCTTCCGGCCGGTCGGAACAAAAACAAGCCACCCCAGCTGACGAAGCACGAACCGTACAAGACCCACCTCGCGTATGTCAAAGAGCGTCGCACGTTGGAAGAGGCCGACACGATTCTGTCCGATGCACTGCAACGCCTTCGGACTACGGGTAAGCCCTAGCTCGAAATTTGAGAGGCCGCGTCGGCATCGACCCACACGACGGTCTCCTTGACACCGCGAAGAGCGGTCGCGGGAGTTTCCGACTGGGGCGCGTCCGCGACGATTCGTGCGACCGCAGCAGACTTGTCCGCACCCGACGCGACAATCCACACACGCTCTCCGCGATTCAACACGTCGAAAGTGAATGACAAGCGTTCCGCTGGCGGTTTAGGAGAGTTCGCCACTGCGATCACGTCTTCGCCCTCGCCGTGGGGGAGTCCGGGAAACAGACTCGCCGTGTGACCATCGGGACCAATCCCGCTGAGAACGACATCGAAATTCGGGAAACCGTCGACGTGCTCTGCCAGGAACTCGTCACGTGCATCGCCAACCGTCTGTCCGTGATTGGACGGGAACGTGTGCAGGTTTGAGGCGGGTATTGCGATGCCCGAGAACAGGGCATCCCGCGCCTGCTGCTCGTTGCGATCCGCGTGCCCAGCCGCGACGAATCGTTCGTCACCCCACCACACATGAACCCGTGTCCACTCGATCTCGGTGACGAGAGGGGACTGCGCTAGAGCAGCGAGTGTGCCGATGCCAACGGTGCCGCCTGTCACAACGATGTCTGCACGTCCACGGGAAGCCACGGCAGATTTCACTGCCGTCGCAAGTTCTGCCGCGACACGATCCTCGACGGCTGACCGTGTCGGCAAGACCTCGAGTCGACGAAACATCAGATGAGCTCCGATTC
>JAEMRP010000009.1:0-13681 GCA_016463265.1 Microbacteriaceae bacterium
ACTTAAAATCGTTACAGTCAGGGTTCGAATCCCTGTTGGGGCACCCGAGAATCGTTCAGTCGTCGCACCCGATCCCACGAACGTCACGACGACTCAGCGTTCGAGCAATTGGTGTGCACGCTGGTGTGAGAATCCGATGATTGTGCCGATGTCGCGAAGTGGTACTCCGGCTTGGGCGAGGCGTTGAGTGAGTTCCTTTGACTTCACTGTCGCCTCGCGCTCGAGGACGGATGCCGCCTCATGAACACGGCGAATCTCTGCCCGAATTGTGTCAACATCAATCTCAGAAATCGGCCTCATTCGGATCTCAATTTCGCAGTCGAGAGAATCAACATCGAGTGTCACGGCGATCGCCTCGCGCGCAGCGTGCTCGATGTTTGCGAGTCGGCGAGCCTGGGTCAGGAGGTCGAGCGCGGCAATGTCTGCCATCCACCATTTGCCGTCTCGGTAAACCTCGACAGTGTGTTTAGTCATCGGACACCTCTATAGCTTTCATTAGATTTCTCGCGACTCCGGGACTGATTTCGCGGTGGCCATCGGGAAGTGTGAAAAGCGCACCTCGGGGTGACTTCCACACAGTGTGGCTGCCACGGGTCCTCAGAACTACCCATCCTTTCTTCTTGAGAAGCGCGATTGCGCGCCGGGCGGACATCGATTTGCTCACGCGGACAGCATCGCGTCATTCTAATAACAGTCTAGTTGGATTTACATAAATGTGGACAACTAAAAAATTTCGCCGTGGGGGAAATTCTATTTTTCTCTGGGCTTCTCGCGCGTAGAGTAAAGCCATGGAACCAACACAAATTTTCCTTCTGGTTGTCGCCGGTCTCGCCATTGTCGCGGGGCTCTACCTTTGGTCGACTTACAACGGCCTCATCACTCTCAAGGTTCGCGTCGAGGAAGCGTGGAGTGACATCACGGTTCAGCTCAAGCGCCGAGCAGACCTCATCCCCAACCTGATCGAAGCGGTCAAGGGGTACGCCAAGCACGAAAAGGCGGTTTTCGAGAACGTCACGAAAGCGCGCGCCGCAACGGTCAATGCCCAAGGCCCGGCCGAAGCTGCCGCCGCCGAAGGGATGATGCAGGCGGCGCTCAAGTCGATCTTCGCCGTCGCTGAGGCCTACCCGGATCTGAAGGCGAGTGAAAACTTCCTCCAGTTGCAGGCTGAACTCGTTGACACCGAAAACAAGATTCAGGCCTCTCGTCGCTTCTACAACGGCGGCGTGCGCGAGTTCAACACCATGATTCTTGTCTTCCCCAACAACGTGTGGGCGAAGCAACTTGGGTTCAGCATGCGCGACTTCTTTGAGGTTGAGAACCCCGACGCGATTGCCGAGCCCCCGAAAGTACAGTTCTAACCCTCGATGTATAGCGCGATTGCCGCGAACAAGCGGAACACTGTCGTCATCCTGCTCGTCTTCATCGTGTTGTTGGGTGGACTCGGTTGGCTCATCGCCTATTTCATGGGCGACGGGTCGTGGACCATCACTATCATGACGATCATCGGTGCTGGCGCCTACGCCTGGTTCCAGTACTACAACGCGGGGTCCATAGCCGTGGCGACGTCGGGTGCCGTGCTGATCGAGCAGAAGGACAACCCCCGCCTCTATCGGATTGTCGAAAACCTGTCGATCACCAACGGGATGCCGATGCCGAAGGTTTACGTTGTCAGCGACCCCGCACCGAACGCCTTTGCCTCTGGGCGGGACCCAGAGAACGCCGTCGTCGCTGCCACGACCGGGCTTCTCGACATCATGACCGACCCGGAACTCGAGGGCGTCATGGCCCACGAAATGGGACACGTCAAGAATTACGACATTCGCGTGTCGACGATTGTGTTCGGACTTGTCGTGGCCTTCGGGTTCATCGCGGACATCATGTTCCGCATGGCGTTCTACGGAGGCCGAAACTCACGCGGCAGCGACAACGGCGGACTGGCCATCCTGTCGCTCGTGTTCGGGCTGATTGCCATGGTGATTGCGCCGCTCGTATCAGCTCTCGTGCAAGCGGGCATTTCGCGACAGCGTGAATTCCTCGCCGACGCGACCGGCGCGATGACGACCCGCAACCCGGAGGGGCTCGCGAGCGCGCTGCACAAACTCGGAGAGTATTCCGCGCCGCTTCAGCGCCAGTCGGCCTCGATGGCGCACATGTGGATCGCTGACCCCAACAAACCAAACTTCCTCGAACGCATGTTTTCGACGCACCCTCCGATCGCTGACCGCGTCCGACGTTTGCTCGAAATCGGCGGCAAGTTCTAAAAGATTCGGCGCAGCTCGGCCGCGGCGTCGCCCCAGTCATCCACCGAGATGTTCTCGAGTCCACGCCAGGCGGCGGCCCGTCGGACGACCACGGAAAGACGGTCGGCGGCGTCCGAGGGTCGCGTCGGTTCCCAGTGCGCGCTCTTGACGATGAGCGTTCGGTTTTTTCGATCTGCCTTGAGGTCGATGCGTCCGACCAACGTTTCATCCATGAGAATCGGCAGCGAGTAATAGCCGTAGACCCGCTTCGCCGCCGGCGTGTAGATCTCTATTTTGTATTCGAAACCAAACACGCGACTCGCGCGAGGGCGGTTCCAGGTGATGGGGTCGAAAGGCGTGAGGATGGTCGACACCTTCGGTGCTTTCGTGGGCACGACCGCTCCCGACACCACGTAGGCATCGAGGGACTCGCAGCGGTGGGTCCAGCCATCGACCGTCACGCGCTGAATCGCACCAGCGTCGAGCAACTCGTGCAGCGCGACCTTGGTTGGAGCGACCTTGAAACGGTAGTAGTCCGCGATGTCCGACAGAACCCCGATGCCGAGCGCTCGAACGGCGTCGAGCACGAGCGCACGCCGGGCGACGGGTTTGTCCACCGCGGCGTCCAGCAGGTGGTGTGGAATGACGTCGGCAACCGGGGCATAGATTCGCTGGAAGTTCGTGCGGCCAATCGCCGTAATCACGCCGTCCTCGAACAGGTATTCGAGGGCAAGTTTCACGTCGCTCCAGTCCCACCAACTACCTCGGCGCTGGTCGCGCTTGCCCTCGAGTTGGCTGAACGTCGCAGGACCTTCCGAGTGGAGGCGGGTGAGGAGTTCGTCCGCGAGTTTCCGATGCTGCGCCAACCACGAGTCGGGTCGCAGGTTGCGCTCGCGACTCTCGAGCATTCTCCACTGCCACAGCGGCCAGGACTCGACCGGAATGAACGCTGCCTCGTGCGCCCAGTATTCGATGTGAGTTGCAGGGACGCGTGGGTCGAGCAGCATGTGGTCGAGTAGCGCGGTGTCATAGGCGCCCAGGCGAGAGAACATCGGCAGGTAGTGACTGCGTTCAAAGACGTTGACCGAATCGAGTTGGAGAACTCCGAGACGCGCGATCGTGTCGGCGAGGTGTTCAGCCGTTACGGTCCCGCGCGGTGACGAATCGAATCCCTGGGCGACCAGCGCAAGGCGTCGCGCCTCGGTGGCAGAGAGGGTCGTCATGCTTATTACGGTAGCGTTTTCCAAGGAACACAACATGACAACAGCAATCGCCGGCCCCACACTCGCGGATTTCATCGCCGCGCGTGACGTCGTGTCTGCGGTTGCCCAAGAGACCCCGATCGAGGAATCACGTTACCTCTCGGGAATTTTGGGTTTAGAGGTCGTTCTCAAGTGCGAAAACCTGCAACGCACGGGTGCGTACAAAATTCGCGGCGCGTATAACCGCATGAGCAAGTTGAGCCCCGACGAACGTGCCCGCGGAGTGGTCGCGGCTAGCGCCGGAAATCACGCTCAGGGAGTCGCTCTCGCGGCTCAGGAACTCGGTATTCAGGCGACGATTTTTATGCCGATGGGTGTTGCTCTGCCGAAACTATTGGCGACGAAGGATTACGGCGCTGAGGTCGTTCTTCTCGGCCCGACGTTCACCGAATCGCTCGCGGCGGCGAAGGAATTCGCTGCGACGTCGGGCGCAGTCTTCATCCCGCCCTTCGACCACGCTGACGTGGTCGCCGGTCAAGGAACGGTCGGGCTCGAGATCTTTGAACAAGTTTCTGACGTCGAAACCGTCATCGTCCCGATCGGCGGAGGCGGGCTGATTTCCGGTGTCGCCAGCGCCATGAAGCAACACGCGGCGGCAAACGGGCGCACCATCCGAATCATCGGTGTCCAATCGACGAACGCGGCGGCCTACCCACCCTCGTTGCGAGCCGGTGAACCGACAACCATCGAAATGAAGCCGACCATCGCGGATGGAATTGCGGTCGCACGTCCGGGGACGCTCAATTTCGCCATCATTAAGGACACCGTCGACGAGGTTGTCACCGTCAGTGACGATGATATTTCCCGCGCACTGGTGATGCTCCTCGAACGCGCGAAACTCGTTGTCGAACCCGCCGGCGCGGTCGGAGTCGCCGCAATCCTCGCCGAAAAAATTGACGCGGTCGGAAAGACTGTTGTGATTTTGTCGGGAGGGAACATTGATCCGATGGTGATGGAACGCGTTATCGCCCGCGGCCTGGTCACGACCGGTCGATACATGCGCATGCGAATCCCCCTTCCCGACCGCCCTGGGCAACTCGCGAAAATCTCGGAAATCCTCGCCGACCAGAACGCCAACGTCGTCGAGGTGACCCACACACGTCACGGTACCGACCTACAGATCACTCAGGTCGAACTCGAGATTCACATCGAGACGCGCGGACCGGACCACGCGGCCCAGGTGCTCGAGGCATTGCGCGCCGAAGGCTACGAACCCCGGGTTGACTTCTAACCGAGAAACGGCTCGATCGCGATAATTTCGACCGCGATTTCTGCGCCGCTCGGTGCGGTGAAGGTCGCAGTGTCGCCAGGCTCGAGGCCGACGATGGCCTGGCCCAGGGGACTGTTTTCGCTGTAGACGTCGAGGTCCGTATCGCCGGCAACCTCGCGGGAACCGAGGAGGAATTTCTCTTGGTCGCCGTGAATGTGTGCAGTGACGATCGTGCCGGACGCCACCCTCGACGCATCGACCGGCTCGGTTCCGACGTGCGCGTGCTTCAGCATGTCGATCAGTTCGCGAATCCGAGCCTCGATTTTGCCCTGCTCGTCTTTCGCGGCGTGATACCCGCCGTTCTCTTTGAGGTCACCCTCGGAACGCGCCATTTCGATACGCTTCACAATTTCGGCGCGACCAGTCGTCGACAGGGTTTCGAGCTCGAGCGCGAGGCGGTCGAACGCTTCCTGGGTGAGCCACATGGGTGCCATGGCGAGAATCTCCTTTAAAGGGGTGTCTATTTAGGGTAGTCGTGACCGACCCTTCTGAACAAAACGGCTAACGGTCGTCGCGCCAGCAACGATAGACGTCGATGCCGAAAACCTCGCTGACCGCCTTGACAGTCTCGGAATACTGAGCCGTGAATTGGTCGGACGCGGGGTAGGACCTCACCGTCCAGCCGTTCGTGCCCATCGACGCGTCGACGGTGCGGAGCGCGCAGGTTACGGGGGTGCCGGGGGGTGCCGTGATTTGGAACTTCACCATCGCCGACGTTTCGCCTCCGGTCGACTCGAACGCGACCCATTCGATTCCCGTGGTCGGGTCTGTCACAAACACCCACGTCACCCACGAAAAGAACACGAGCACCGAGGCGGACGCGATAATCCACACGGAACGCACGGACAAACCCGAACCACCGTAGCGGCCCGCGGGAGGTGTTGGGGGGGATGTCATACTGCCCTTCGGTACTCTGTAATCAGGCTACGCGAAACGGAGACACCTTGAACACCGCACTGATCCTCGCCGAAGAGATTGACCCGAATGGGGTAACTCCCGGCGTCATCGGGTTCCTCATCACGGCGGCCGTTGCCATCACCGCGATTTTCCTGATATTGGACATGAACCGCCGAATGCGTCGTTTGCGCTATCGCGAGGAGGCCGTTGCCAACATTGACGCCGAGATCGCGGTTGACAAACTCATCGCGGATGTCGACAAGGAAACGGGCAACGGGTAACCTGCAGTGTCGCTTCGAACGTCGATCAAGTCGGCCCTCTACGGGTTGTACGCGACGCGACTTCAAAACCAGTTGCGCGAAACGACACCACCCCGTCACGTCGGGATGATCATCGACGGAAATCGCCGATGGGCGCAGTTGCACGGCGGTGTCACGATCGCCGAGGGACACGAAGCGGGCGCGAGCAAGATGCGTGAATTTCTCGAGTGGTGCGACACGGCTGGAGTCGAGATTGTCACGCTGTATCTGCTGTCGACCGACAACCTGACCGGTCGCCCCAGTGCCGAACTGAAGAACCTGGTTCGCATTATCGCGGACCTCGCGACCGACCTCGCCCGCGTCCCTAACTGGCGGGTGCATCACGTCGGTGACGCTGACAAACTTCCAACCGCGCTGCGCACGGCACTCGAGAACGCCGCGGACTCGACCGCAACCCACACGGGATTGCACGTCAACCTGGCGGTGGGATACGGCGGTCGCCACGAAATCACCGAAGCCGTCCGCGACATCATTCGCAAACACGAAACTGCCGGACTCGGGATCGACACCCTCGCCGATGACATAACGCTCGACAACATTTCGGACCACCTGTACACCGCGGGTCAACCCGACCTCGACCTCGTCATTCGCACATCGGGTGAACAGCGCATCTCGGATTTCATGCTGTGGCAGACCGCGCACTCCGAGTTGTACTTTGTCGAGGCGCTCGGCCCAGACCTACGCGAGATCGACCTGCTGCGTGCTCTGCGAGACTTTGCACGCCGACAGCGCCGATACGGTGCGTGAACGGTAGGTAACGACTTCGTTTTTCGGCGTGTCACACCGACGGCGTTCACTCGCGAGTCGTAGTTTCTCTGTATGAGGTAATTCACGTGGCGAACGGGCCACACGGTCTTGTCGCCACGCGGTTGCCGCCGCATCCGAACGGAGACTGAGTGCCCAACCCCACCGCCGCATCGTCCACTTCCGCTTCGATATCTGCCGCCACAGCGCAGCGAACCTACGTGCTCGACACGTCGGTGTTGCTGTCGGATCCGCGGGCGATTTTCCGATTCGCCGAACACGAGGTTGTCCTGCCCGTGGTCGTCATTTCGGAACTCGAAAAGAAGCGAAACGATCCGGAACTCGGCTATTTTGCCCGCCAAGCATTGCGGCACCTCGATTCCCTGCGCATCAAGCACGAGCGACTCGACATGCCGATTTCGGTGGGGGACGGTGGAACGCTTCGCGTCGAGCTCAACCACACGAATGACACTGCCCTTCCGTCTGGGTTGCGTCTCGGCGACAACGACACCCGCATTCTGGCCGTCGCGCTGAATCTGTCGAACGAAGGCCTCGATGTCGTCGTCGTGTCCAAGGACCTTCCGTTGCGAGTGAAGGCCTCGAGCATCGGCCTCGCGGCCGAGGAATACCGCGCCGAGCTCGCCGCCGATTCGGGGTGGACCGGGCTCGCCGAGATTTCTCTGTCGGGTGACGAGATGCAGAAGTTGTACGAGAAAGAAGAACTGCGCACGACACTCGTCGAGGAATTACCCCGCAACACCAACCTCGTTGTCCATTCCGAACGCGGTTCCGCTTTGGCCCGAGTCGTCGGGCCGAAAAACATCGAACTGGTTCGTGGCGACCGCGACCTGTTCGGGTTGCACGGTCGAAGCGCCGAGCAGCGACTTGCCATCGACATGCTGCAAGACCAGAAATTGGGAATTGTGTCTCTCGGAGGTCGTGCGGGAACCGGAAAGAGTGCGCTCGCCCTTTGTGCGGGGCTCGATGCCGTTCTCGAGAAGCGATTGCACAAGAAGATCATGGTGTTCCGCCCGCTGTATGCGGTCGGAGGCCAGAACCTCGGCTACCTGCCCGGTGACGCCGACGAAAAGATGAATCCCTGGGCTCAAGCAACGTTCGACACGCTCGGTTCCGTTGTCAGCGACAACGTGATGGAGGAAGTCGTCGAGCGCGGACTCATCGAGGTCCTGCCCCTCACTCACATTCGCGGTCGGTCGCTGCACGACGCATTCGTTATCGTCGACGAAGCCCAGTCGCTCGAGCGCAACGTGTTGCTCACGGTCCTCAGCCGAATCGGGCAGAACTCGCGCGTGGTGCTCACACACGACGTTGCGCAGCGCGACAATCTGCTCGTCGGTCGTCACGATGGAATTGCCAGCGTTATCGAAGCGCTCAAGGGGCAGAATCTTTTCGGTCACATCACACTGCAGCGCAGTGAGCGATCGGACATCGCAGCCCTCGTCACCGACCTTCTCGACAACTACGAGATCGCGTAGGTTGGCGCGAACGCTCCGCTAGGTTTGAGCGAACAAGCCCCGAGGAGTCCCGTGTCGTATGTGTTGGCCGCGTCGGCCGAAATGTTGTTCACCGAATTATCGTTCGTCGACCGTGTGCGCGCGATTCACGAGCGAGGACTCGGGGTCGAAATCTGGAACTGGACGACCAAGGATTTGGACGAACTCGCCGCAACTGGCGCGAACTTCACGTCGATGACCGGGTACATCGAGGGTGACCTGCTTGAAACCGACGGAATCGCCCGATTCCTCGAGACGGCCGAGCAATCCATTGTTGCGTCGCGCATCATCGACGCCGATCGACTCAACGTTCACGGAACGGGGCTGGACGGCGATGGGCAAGCAATCCGCCCACGCGATACGGTGACGGTTGCCGAACGCCGGACCGCACAAGACACGCTCTCGAGACTGGCTGACCTCGGGGAAAAACATGACGCGTTGTTCATGCTCGAGAACCTCAATCGGGCGGTGGATCACCCCGGAACGCCGTTCGCCCGTGCGGAAGACACCATCGAACTCGTGTCCAGCATCAACAACCCGCACCTGCAACTCAACCTCGATCTGTACCACGCACAAATCGGCGAGGGAAACCTTGTCGAACTCGTTCGGCAGGCTCTGCCGTGGATTGGCGAGATTCAGGTCGCCGACGTTCCGGGGCGGCAGGAACCGGGCACGGGCGAAATCAACTATTCGCGGATTGCGCAGGAACTTGATGTCCTCGGGTTTGACCGTGTCGTTGGGCTCGAAGGCTGGGCGTCGGGCGATTCGAACGCCGCGCTCGACGCGTTTGTCGCCGCGTTCACGATTTAGCCACCGCCCGCCCGATTAGCCAGTCAGGTCAGGGTTCGAGGAAGCGAATCTTTTTGGCCTCCATGATCACCTTGAGGCGTGCAATCGCTGACTTCCCCATGCCGTGAAGCTCGGCGAGGTCCTTGAGGGAAATCTTGCGCAGGTCGGAAACTTTGTAGAGTTTCGCATCGACGAGTGCACGCCGAGCTGGTGCGCCCAACCCAATCCCACGCCATTCTCCGTCGAAGTCCTCGTACTTGGACACGTCGCCGACGGGTGGCTTGAACGCACGACGCGGAGCGGGTTTTTGGGACATGAGTGAAGTCTACGAGCGCGGCGGACGAGCGGACTGGCGTTTCGGCCACCAGTAGATTCCCGCCGACAGGGCGAGAGCGAAGAGGGACGGAAACCCGAACGCGGGAAGAACCGACAACGCCCACGCGGTTTCGATAGCGAGGAGGACAATCAATACCAACGCGGTTCGACGGAATCGCCCGCGCGATCGCGCCACGATTGAGAACGCGACGACAGCCAGCGCAAACAGCACTTCCGCCAGGAACATCAGCGTTACAAGGAGAGCGAGAGACTCCATGCCGTCACACTACGCCTCTTTCAGCCCGCGTGGGGCCGAAGTTCGCCAGCAGGATGCAATGCACAAGACAGCGTTATCGAGTTGGGTGTGAACGCGATTGCCACGCGGTGCGAATGAGCGACCACGCGGAAGTCGACCACAACGCCCAGAGGACGAGCAGCGGTTGAAAGAGAAGGCGGATTCCGCGGGCTTCATCCGTGTCGAGTCCGAATGCATCGATTCCATTGACGAACTGAGAGATGTTCCCCGGGAAGATCGCGATGAAGAACGCGGCGACGATTATCCCGACCCACGTTTTCCATCGCCAAAGGAACACGAGCGACAGCCCCAAGATGATTTCGACAACTCCCGAGGCGAGGACGACGAAATCCGGGTCGAGCGGCACCCACGGTGGAACCTGCGCCTGGAACTCGGCCCGAGCCGAACCGAGATGGCTAATCCCCGCAAAAGTGAGTGCAACACCCAAAAGGACGCGCGCAGCGGTTCGCACCCACCGATCTATCGCCGCGCGATCCACGCGTTACTTCGCGACGCCGGGACGGGTCATCGACAAGAGGTCGAGCGCGGCGTCGAGTTGCTCGAGAGTGATTTCTCCTCGTTCGACATATCCGAGGTCGATGACCGCATCGCGCACGGTGAGCCCGGCCTTGACCGAGTGCTTTGCGATCTTTGCTGCCGCTTCGTATCCGATAATGCGGTTGAGCGGCGTCACGATGCTGGGGGACATGCCCGCGAGTGCCGCTGCACGCTCGGCGTTCGCTTCGAGCCCGTCGATGGTCTTGTCGGCGAGCACGCGGCTCGAGTTCGCGAGAAGTCGAATCGATTCGAGAAGAGACGTTCCCATGACCGGGATGGCGACGTTCAATTCGAATGAGCCCGAGGCGCCGGCCCAGGCGATGGTTGCGTCGTTACCGATGACCTTGGCGCACACCATGAGCACGGCCTCTGGGATGACGGGATTTACTTTGCCCGGCATGATCGACGACCCGGGCTGAAGGTCGGGGATATGGATTTCTGCGATTCCCGTGTTGGGGCCCGAACCCATCCAGCGGATGTCGTTACAGATCTTGGTCAGTGACACGGCGATGACCCGCAATGCACCGGACGTTTCGACGAGTCCGTCGCGCGCTCCCTGCGCTTCGAAGTGGTCTTTCGCCTCGGTGATGGGGAGCTTGGTCGACGAGGCGAGTTCCGCAATCACGGCCGCCGAGAAGCCAGTGGGCGTGTTGATTCCGGTTCCAACGGCGGTGCCGCCGAGGGGAACCTCGGCGACGCGAACGATGGTCGACTGGATTCGCTCAATTCCGAGGCGAATCTGGCGGGCGTATCCGCCGAATTCCTGTCCAAGCGTGACGGGAGTGGCGTCCATGAGGTGCGTTCGCCCGGGTTTCACGATTTTTCCCCACGCCTTCGACTTCTTGTCGAGGGCGGTAGCGAGGTGGTCGAGCGCGGGGATCGCGTCTCCGAGAAGTGCCGCGGTGACCGCGAGGTGAACCGACGTCGGGAACACGTCGTTCGACGACTGTGACGCGTTGACGTGGTCGTTCGGGTGAACCGTATCGCCGCGCTTGGTGGTCGCGAGATTCCCCAGCACCTCGTTCATGTTCATGTTGGATGACGTGCCAGAGCCGGTCTGATACGTGTCGACGGGGAAGTGGTCGTGGTGCTGACCTGAAATGATTTCGTCGGCCGACGCGACAATAGCGTCACGGATGTCGGCGGCGATAATGCCCAACTTTTCATTGACAATGGCGGCCGCGCGCTTGATTTGGGCGAGCGCAACGATCTGCGCCGGCTCGAGCCCGCTTCCCGAGATGGGGAAGTTCTCGACCGCGCGCTGGGTCTGAGCGCCGTACAGCGCATCGACGGGGACGTGAACCTCGCCCATGGTGTCGTGTTCGATTCGGAACTCGCTCACGGTGACTCCTTCAGTGTTTAGTCGATGTCGCCAAAGACGATAGAGGGGATTACGTGACCCTTGCGCAGGTTGTATGTCGCACCGACGATACCGAGGCTACCGTTTGCGACGGCATCCCCGACAAGTTCGCTTTGCGACAGCAGTTCGGCAATCGTGTCACGAAGGTGTTCTTCGCCGACGGCGTCGACCGCGATCTCGTTAACATCACTGGTCGCGTTGGCTAGGAGCACGCGGTCAATTGCCGGTTGGATGGCGTCGGTAATCGACCGAATGTTGACGGGCAACGGGGTCGCATCCGGCTTGCGCGAATCAATCGCGGCGCGCACAGCCCCGCAGTCATCGTGGGCGAGCACGAGAATGAGGCTTACTCCGAGGACGCTAACCGCGTATTCGAGCGAGCCGACTACGGATTGGGAAATCGTTTGCCCCGCGTTTCGGACGACGAAAAGGTCACCCAATCCGAGGTCGAAAATGATTTCGGCCGACAGACGCGAATCTGCGCATCCGAACAGGGCTGCAAAAGGCCGCTGTCCGTCGGCGAGCGCATCCCGGTGGTCGACGTCTTGCCGGGGATGCGCAAGAGTTCCGCTGATGAAGCGACCGTTACCGGCCACGAGTTGCTGCCACGCATCGCGAGGGGTCTCGGGTCGTTGTGCAGACATCCTCAGCCCTCTCCTGTCACCTGGACGTTCACCGATTCGAGCGCGAGAGACGCTACGAGTTCGATTTCGCTCACGGCGGCCGTGCCCGACACGATCAGGATACCGCCCGAAGGCAGAGTGATTTCGTAAACATGTCGATAATTCCCGGGGTTTTCAAGTTCCGACCGGTCGTATCGTGTCCACATCGAACCGTCGATGACGATGGGTGACGCGGTGACGTCATCAAGCACCTCGGCCACCTCGGGCGAGACGTCGGCCAGGAACTCGTGGACGACAACAAACCCGCTAGTCGGGGTAACGAATCCGATGTACCACTCGGGGTTTCGGCCGGCTCGGTAAGCCCACCAATCGCCGTCGGAAGCCGCAAACGTCGGGTCGACGAGAAGCACGGAGTTGGGTGCGTCGTTGTGGACGGAGTGCCAATCCACTTCTGCGCGCGAGGTCGGATTGGGTCGAATCGAAATCACGACGATGACGAGCACGATTCCAAACGAGGCGAGGAGTGCCCCGATCAGCGTGAAAACGTTCTGCCGATTGCGGCGTTCTTGAGCGGAGCTCACTCCGCGGGCTTTCGAGCGGCATCAAGCCGCTGACGAGCGCCGGCGAGCCATTCCTCGCAGCGCTTTGCGAGTGCCTCGCCACGTTCCCAGAGTGCGACCGATTCGTCAAGGGACGCTGTTCCCTTTTCGAGGGAATCCACGATTGCGACGAGTTCGTCACGGGCCTGTTCGTAAGTGAGGGTCGACACCTCGGGAAGTTTGTCAGCCATGGTTCAACGTTACCTTTCGTTAGTTCACGGTCGTCGCGATGTCGCCGTCGGCGACTCGGAGGTTGAGAGGGTCACCCGTCGAAACCGATGACGTGGATGTGACGACGACGCCCGCCGCATTTCGCACGATCGCGTAGCCGCGGTCGAGGGTTTTCTGCGGAGACAGTGTTCGCAGTTTGCCGATAATTCCGTGCAGACGGTCGGTCGTCTGGTGGATGAACGAATCCACGAACGTGGAACCGCGATAGGCGAGATTGGCGAGGTCGTTTTCGTGCCGCTCGAGGTACGCGAGGGGGCTCGCCATGACCGGGCGTGAGGCCAACTGCCGAATTCGATCGATTTGATTGGTGATCGCCGCCGTCACAATCTGGCGACCTCGGGCTCTCAGTTGGTCGATGTCGGCGAGATCCGCGGCGACGTCGGGCACAACTCGTTTGGCGGCGTCGGTCGGCGTGGACGCCCGCAGGTCGGCGACCTCGTCGAGAAGTGGTCGGTCGTTCTCGTGGCCAATCGCACTGACAAACGGGGTCACACACGCCATCGCAGCCCGCACAATCCGTTCATCACTGAACGCGATCAGTTCGAGGAACGCTCCGCCACCTCGCGCGATGATGATGACGTCGACCTCGGGGTCGGCGTCGAGCTGGGCGATAGCGCCGGGGATCTGCGAGGTTGCACCGTCTCCGGAAACCCCCGTATAGATG
>JAEMRP010000009.1:13691-15007 GCA_016463265.1 Microbacteriaceae bacterium
CATTGACGAGCACGTCTTTTTCGGCGTCAGAATCTTTCGCGGTGATCAGCCCGATGCACCGCGGGAATTTCGGCAGTGGGACCTTTCGGGATTCGTCGAACGCGCCTTCCGCCTGAAGCGTGGCACGCAACTTTTCAATGGCGACGAGGAAGTCGCCGAGCCCCTCGTGACGAATCGTGTTGGCGACGAATTTCATTTCGCCGTTCTTGGGCCAGAAGTCGAATTGGCCGAAGAGGCGGATCTTGTCGCCCGCCTTGAATTGTTCACCCGACGCGGTGACGCTCGATCCGTCGATTTTGCACTCGATTCGGGCCGTTTCGTCTTTCACGGTGAAGAAGACAATCTGTTGCCAGGGCTTCCACTCGGCGATTTCGCCCTCGAGCCAGAACGACTTCCACGCGGCGATCTTGTCGCGGGCGACTCGCGACGCGACACTCACCGACAGCGGCGTCATGTCGTCGGGAGCGTCCGTCATGGTTTAACCGTACCCGTCACCGCAGACGGCGGACGGTACTGTGGAACCTTCTCGCGGAAAGGAATCCGATGCGTCCCGTTACGTATGTTTATGACGACATTGGAGCTCTCGACAACGCGGCGGGGATGATTCCGCTCTATCTGCGCGACCTCGTGGTGATGACTACCGAGACGGGTTTCGACGTCGAGCCCATCGTGCTCGATGCGATGCCGAGCACCGATCACGGCGACGATTTCATGGATCGAATCATCGCGATGCTCACCGACGTACCCGTCGTCTTCACGATGTCTGCGCTGATTGGCGAGCGCACGGATGTCGAGGCGGCACTGGGTGAGCCTCTCACGAAGGCAACACTCAATCTGGCCGGATTGCGCGCGTCTCACGGCGCATTCGATGGAACGTACCAATGGGACTCCGACGACAACGGGTTGATTGTCGAATGGGAAAACGGTGAGAGCGCGGTCAGGCTGCATGTCCCCGACCCTCGCGAGGGAACAGATTTCACTCTCGTCGCGACGGGGCCCGACGGCAAGGTCGAGTGGCGGTCCATCGCTGACCTCGCGGGCTCCATCTGAAACATAGACTGGAGCGGTGAGCACAGTGACGAACGGCCAAATCAACATTCAGTTGCGCGAAGCGCACCCCGTCCGTGGCACCCCATTGGTTGAGGTTGCAACCGACGCCCCGAAAAAAGTTCTGCTCGCCGCGCCGCGCGGGTACTGCGCCGGGGTCGACCGCGCGGTTGTCGCGGTCGAAAAGGCGCTCGACCAGTTCGGTGCGCCCGTTTATGTGCGCAAGGAAATCGTTCACAATGTCGAGGTCGTTGCGTCGCTGACGGAAC
>JAEMRP010000110.1 GCA_016463265.1 Microbacteriaceae bacterium
TGTTTCCCTCAGTCGCAGCGCCCGTCATTGTCGCAATTGCAATTCTCGTGACGCGACTTGTCCAGCGACTTCCGGTCCTACCGGCGGTCTCGGGCGGCATCGGCATTGTGCTCAGTGCGGGTTTTGCGTTGTGGACGGGTCGCGCAGAAGACAACTTTGTTGGGGGTTTTATCATCAACTCGATCTCGATGACAGTGATGCTCGTGTCGATACTGATTCGACGCCCGCTAATCGGTTTGTTTACGAGCATGTTGGCGTCCGAGAACCCGGCACGCACGAGCGCGATCGTCCGTCGTGCCGCCTACCTCGCAACGGTCGTGTGGGCCTGCTTTTTTGCGTTGAGACTGCTCGTCCAAGTTCCGTTGTATCTGGCGCACGCGACAACAGCGTTGGCTGCCACGAAGCTGCTCATGGGTGTCCCGTTGTACGCGGCACTGTTGTGGCTGACGTGGCTGATGATGCGCTCCGCGTTGTCGGCGGCTGCCCGCTAGGAACAGCGCGCGGGATTAGGATGAGAGGGTTGTCCCCCGTGAGGAGAAGTTAGCTGTGAGCATTGATTCGTTCGGTTCCAAGGCCACCCTGTCCGTCGAGGGCCGCGACTATAAGATTTTCCGGCTCGACGCGGTGGAGGGCCACGACCGTCTTCCGTACAGCCTCAAAATCCTCCTCGAGAACCTCCTTCGCACCGAAGATGGCGCGAACATTACCGCGGACCAGATTCGTGCGCTGGGGAATTGGGATGCGAATTCCGAGCCCGACACAGAAATTCAATTCACCCCTGCCCGCGTGGTGATGCAGGACTTCACCGGCGTCCCGTGCATCGTCGACCTTGCGACCATGCGCGAAGCCGTGGTGGCACTGGGGGGCGACCCTGAAAAGATCAACCCGCTCGCTCCCGCCGAACTCGTCATCGACCACTCGGTCATCGCCGACCTGTTTGGCACTGAAGATGCTTTTGAGCGCAACGTGGAAATCGAATACGAACGAAACGGGGAACGCTACCAGTTCCTCCGTTGGGGTCAAACGGCATTCGACAACTTCAAAGTGGTCCCCCCGGGAACGGGAATCGTTCACCAGGTAAACATCGAAAACCTGGCGAAAGTCGTCTACACGCGTGACGTCAATGGCGAGACGTTGGCATTTCCCGACACCTGTGTCGGTACCGACTCGCACACCACCATGGTCAACGGTCTCGGTGTACTCGGTTGGGGCGTCGGTGGCATTGAAGCGGAAGCAGCAATGCTCGGGCAGCCCGTCTCGATGTTGATTCCGCGAGTCGTTGGCTTCAAACTTTCGGGGGACATTCCCCCGGGAATCACAGCGACGGACGTTGTATTGACCATTACCGAGATGCTCCGGAAGCACGGCGTGGTCGGCAAATTCGTCGAGTTCTACGGCAACGGTGTTGGCCAGGTCCCGTTGGCGAACCGAGCGACGATCGGAAACATGAGCCCGGAGTTCGGTTCGACCGCCGCGATGTTCCCGGTCGATCAGGTGACGGTCGACTATTTGAAACTCACGGGTCGACCCGCGGACACGGTTTCGCTCGTTGAGGCCTACGCCAAGGCCCAGGGTCTATGGCACAACCCCCACGTCGAGCCCGCCTTTTCGGAGTATCTCGAACTCGACCTCGGGACGGTTGTCCCGTCGATCGCCGGCCCGAAGCGCCCTCAAGACCGAATCGACCTGGACAAGGCGAAAGAGACCTTCGCGCAAGACCTCGCCGCCTACGGCGCCGGAAAGGCTGCCGACGTGTCGATGGATGGCCAGCACTTCACCGTTGACAACGGTCACGTCGCTGTCGCGGCCATCACGTCGTGCACGAACACGTCTAACCCCTCGGTCATGCTCGCGGCAGGACTGCTTGCTCGAAACGCGGTGGCCAAGGGTCTCGTGTCTAAGCCGTGGGTCAAGACGACTCTCGCGCCGGGGTCCAAAGTCGTGACTGACTACTACGAGAAGGCCGGACTCATGGACGACCTCGAAGCCCTCGGCTTCTATCTCGTCGGCTACGGCTGCACGACGTGTATCGGAAACTCCGGTCCGCTCCCCGCGGAGATTTCGGCGGCGGTCAACGACAACGACCTTGCGGTCACCGCGGTGCTGTCGGGAAACCGCAACTTTGAGGGCCGGATCAACCCCGACGTCAAGATGAACTACCTTGCGTCGCCTCCTCTCGTGATTGCCTACGCACTGGCGGGAACAATGAATTTTGATTTCGAGAAGGACGCGTTAGGTCAGGACGGTGCGGGCAACGACGTGTATCTTGCCGACATTTGGCCCTCGGCCGCCGAGGTGCAAAAAACCATCGACTCGTCGATCGACACCGAGATGTTCGTTCGCCAGTATGCGTCGGTGTTTGATGGTGACGACCGTTGGAAATCGATTCCGACTCCAATCGGGAACGTTTTCGAGTGGGACGAGACGTCGACCTACGTTCGCAAGCCCCCGTACTTTGATGGAATGACCGTTGAGACGTCACCGGTATCCGACATATCCGGAGCGCGTGTTCTCGCGCTACTCGGTGACTCGGTGACGACCGACCACATTTCACCCGCTGGTTCCATCAAGGCGGACACTCCCGCTGGAGCTTACCTTCAAGCGAACGGTGTTGATCGCGGCGACTTCAACTCGTACGGGTCTCGTCGTGGAAATCACGAAGTGATGATTCGCGGAACCTTCGCAAACATTCGCCTCAAGAACCAACTGCTGGATGGTGTCGAGGGCGGTTACACGCGCGACTTCACCACGACTGCGGGCGACCAATCGTTCATCTACGACGCGTCGCAGAATTATCAGAGGGCGGGAACGCCGCTCGTGATTCTGGCAGGCAAGGAATACGGGTCGGGGTCGAGTCGTGACTGGGCCGCGAAGGGAACAAGCCTGTTGGGGGTCAAGGCCGTCATCGCCGAATCGTTCGAGCGAATTCACCGTTCGAATCTGATTGGGATGGGCGTTATTCCGCTCCAGTTCCCGGTTGGCGATACAGCGGAATCACTGGGACTCACGGGATGCGAAGAGTTTTCGTTCACCGGCATCGAGGAGCTCAACGCAGGGTCGACGCCGCGCACAGTTCGCGTGGTCGCATCGCCGACGAAACACTCGGCGTCCGGGGCAACGGTGGTCGAGTTCGACGCGGTTGTCCGCATTGACACCCCCGGTGAAGCGGATTATTACCGTAATGGCGGAATCCTTCAGTACGTTCTCAGATCGCTCGTGTAGCCGCCATGTTTTTGCCGAACATTTCCGGACCGAGCGACGTCAAGAAGTTGTCGTTGGGCGAGTGCGAAAAGCTTGTCAATGAAATTCGCGAATTTCTCATCGAATCGGTGTCACTAACCGGCGGGCACTTGGGGCCGAATCTCGGCGTTGTCGAGTTGACGGTAGGGCTTCACCGCGTCTTCGATTCCCCGAATGATCCGATTATCTGGGACACGGGACACCAGTCGTACGTCCACAAACTCCTCACGGGTCGTCGAGACTTCTCTCATCTTCGCGAAGCGGGGGGATTGGCTGGCTACCCTCAGCGTGCGGAATCGGTTCACGATATCGTCGAATCGAGCCACGCATCGAGCTCACTGTCGTGGGCGGACGGAATCTCCAAGGCGTTCGAGATGACGGGACAGTCAGACCGGCATGTCATCGCGGTGATTGGCGATGGCGCGTTGACCGGCGGAATGACCTGGGAGGCTCTCAACAACATCTCCCACGACAACTCACGCCGGCTCATCCTCGTGGTCAATGACAACGGTCGCTCGTACGCGCCGACGATCGGAGGAGTTGCGCGATTCTTGACGGATG
>JAEMRP010000111.1 GCA_016463265.1 Microbacteriaceae bacterium
GGGCAGACCTGATGCCCTACGGTGGTTTCAAATCGAGCGGAATCGGCAAAGAAGGGCCGCGCTCAGCCATCGCCGAAATGACCGAAGTCAAGACCGTAATCATGCACGGAACTCCCTGGACCAACAGCTAAGGACACCCCATGACCCACGCCAGAAAAACCATACGGCTGACTGTTGCCCAAGCGCTCGTCAAGTACATCGCGGCGCAGTATTCCGTTGCCGACGGCGTGCGCGAGCGGTTCATTCCCGCCGCGTTCGGAATCTTCGGGCACGGCAACGTCGCCGGTCTTGGGCAGGCGCTCGACGAATTCAACGACGAACTCCCCTTTATTCAGGGACGAAACGAGCAGGCGCTCGCACACGCCGCCATCGCTTTTGCGAAAGCAAAGCGGCGTCGCCAAGCGCTCGCCGTGACGGCATCAATCGGACCCGGTGCGCTTAACATGGTGACCGCCGCGGGACTCGCGACGGTCAACCGGCTTCCCGTGCTGTTGTTGCCGGGGGACACCTACGCCACGCGCCGCCAGGGTCCCGTTCTGCAACAGATCGAAGACCCCAGCGCACCCGACATCACGGCGAACGACGCGTTCCGCCCTGTCTCGCGTTTCTTTGACCGCATCACGCGCCCCGAACAACTACTCACGGCACTTCCACAGGCATTCCGCGTCCTCGCGAATCCGGTCGAAACCGGAGCCGTAGTGATCGCGCTTCCGCAGGACATCCAGTCGCACGCTCACGACTTCCCTGTTGAGTTCTTCGAGCCACACGACTGGAAGATTCGCCGCCCAGAACCCGAGTCCGACGACGTGCGTGCGGTCGCCGCGATTCTGCGCTCAGCGACCAAGCCCCTCATCATCGCTGGTGGCGGTGTCATTTATTCTGGCGCGACGGCTGAACTTGAGGCGCTCGCCAACGCAACGGGCATTCCCGTTGCCGAGACGTTCGGTGGCAAGGGATCCATCCAGAACCCCGGGCCGTGGCACGTCTGGGGAATCGGTCTCGAGGGTTCGCCCGAAACGAACCGACTTGTCGAGCAAGCGGATGTCATTCTGCACGTCGGCACGCGCTTGACCGACTTTGCGACGGCGTCGCAGTCATTGTTCCAGAACCCCAAGGTTCGATTTGTGAGCCTCAACGTCAGCGAATTCGACGGCGTCAAGCAAGGTGCTGCCACGATCGTCGCCGACGCCAAGGTCGGACTCTCCGCCCTCGCCGCGGAAGTGGCGGGGTACCGGGTGCCAGCGGAATGGACGGCGGAAATCGCCGAACGCCAGTCGCGCTGGGTCGCGATGCGCGCAGCCGCGATTGACCCCGACGTGTTGTTCCCGAAGACCGCGGAACACGACCCCGACGGAACCGACGCGATCATCACGCAGGGACAGATGCTCGGAGTCATGCACGAACACGCGCGTGCCGGCGATATTCTCATCGCGGGCGCCGGGGGTCCTCCCGGCGACGTCCAGAAGGTGTGGGACGCGACGAACGGGCGCTTCGCACACCTCGAGTTCGGTTTCTCGTGCATGGGGTACGAACTACCCGCCGCCATCGGTGTTCGATTCGCCGAACCAAATCCCGCTCACCGCGTCATGACGTTTATCGGAGACGGAACGTTCCTCATGGCGCCAACCGAACTCGTCACGGCGGCTCAAGAAGGCCTCCCGCTGACCATCGTCATCGCAGAGAACCACGGCTATCAGGTGATCCGACGCCTCCAAATGTGGCGCGTCGGCCACCACTATGGCAACGAGTTCCGCTATCGCAATCCGGCGAAGAACGTCGTCAATCAGGTCGAATCGAAGAACAGCGCCGGGCGCCTCGAGGGCGGATACCTCGACGTCGACCTCGTGTCAGTCGCCCGCGGACTGGGCGCACACGCGCTTCGGGTTCGGACTGCTGACGAATTCCGCGCCGCTCTCAACGACACCAGGGATAACCCCGGACCCGTCGTCATCGTCGTCGCCACGATTCCCCACGCCAACCTGCCCGGTTCGGATGTCTGGTGGGATGTCGCTCCAGCCGAGGTGTCTGACCAGCCGTGGCTCCCCGCTGTTCGCGAAGACTACGCGGCGGGGCTCGCCAACCAGCGCTGGCACGGATAAGACCATGACAACACCGCTGAACCACGGTCGACTTCGCGAGCGCCTGCACGGGCCCGATATCACCGTCGGCGTTTTCGCGGGGCTGGGCTCTGTCCTCGCCGCCGAGGTCGCCGCCGCGAGCGGGGTCGACTGGGTACTCGTGGACTGCGAACACGGCGCCGCTGGCGACGACATCGTGTCACCGATTGTCGCCGCGACAGGCGCGTACGGGGTGCCGACCCTGGTTCGCGCGGAATCCGGCGAGCGAATCCGAATTGGTCGGGCGCTGGACGCGGGCGCTGCCGGTGTCATGATCCCCCGCCTGACAAGCGCTGATGAGGTTCGCGCCGCCGTCAGCCACTTCTTTTACCCGCCACGCGGGGATCGCGGTGTCGCCACGTACAACCGTGCGAACCAGTGGGGCGCCGAGATCTCGGCCCTCGATGGCGCCGTGCACGCATGCGCAATGATTCAGATCGAGACCCGCGGTGCGCTGGCTGACGTCGACGAGATCGCCGCGATCGACGGGGTCGATATGCTCTTTGTCGGCCCTCTAGATCTCAGTTATTCGCTCGGGATTCCTCGGCAGTACGACCACCCCGACTTCCTCGCCGTGCTCGATTCGGTGCTCGCCGCGACAGACCGCGCCGGGATTGCCCCCGGGATCCTCGCCCCCGACGCCGAGACCGCGCAGCGGCACATCGACCGAGGCTTTCGTTTCATCGCCGTATCGTCCGACTCAGTTCTCCTGTCCGCCGCAATTCGCCAGAACGTCACCGCCCTGAAAGGAAACACCCCATGACCGCCTTCCCCCGCACCGAAATCGGCGTCGGACTCATCAGTGTCGGTTGGATGGGCAAGGTCCACAGTCGCGCCTACAGCGCCGTTCCGGTCGTGTATCCCGAGCTGGGCATCGTCCCCAAACTCATCATCGCTGCGGATACCGAGCCGTCGCGCGCCGAATATGCCAAGGATGTCCTCGGCTATGCCGAATCGACCCTCGACTATCGCGAGGTGCTCGCTCACCCCGATGTCGACGTCGTGTCGATCTGCGCACCGAACTTCCTCCACGCCGAAATCGGAATCGCCGCGGCAAAGGCGGGCAAAGCGTTCTGGATTGAAAAACCCGTCGGTCGAGGTGCGGACGAAACCCGGGCCGTCGAAGCGGCCGCGAACAAGGCCGGAGTCGTCTCGAGCATCGGGTTCAACTACCGCCACGCCCCTGCTATCGAAAAAGCCAAGCAGATGATCGCCGAGGGCATGCTCGGTCGCATCACCAACATCCGTGGAACCTTCTTTGCCGACTATTCTTCCGAGCCGAACGGCGCTCTGTCGTGGCGCTTCACGCGCGCCCTCGCGGGAAGCGGGGTTCTGGGTGACCTGATGGGACACCTCGTCGACCTAATGCAGTACATCGTCGGGCCGATCTCTGCTGTTTCTGCGCTGACCTCGACGATCCACACTCAGCGTCCGATTCAACAGATGGGCACGGGCACTCATTTTGATGTCATCGAGGGAGGCGAGCTGGGCGACGTCGAGAACGAGGACTACGCCGCGATGCTCGTTCGTTTCGCGGGAAACGCTGTCGCGGCGGGTGCGGTCGGAACCCTCGAGGCGTCCCGCGTCGCGGTCGGTCCTCGCGCTTCATACAACATCGAGATCTACGGAACCGAGGGTTCGCTCAAGTGGGACTTCGAACGCTTGAACGAGTTCGACGTGGC